>JAJYUU010000170.1 GCA_021792405.1 Actinomycetes bacterium | reverse complement strand
TCCAGTCCAGTCCAGTCCATAGGCCTGCCACGCTGGCAGTCTGCCCGGCGTAAACACGGGCTGTCGGCTTGCCTGACTGGCACGGCGGTCAGTAAGGCGGCTGCGCGCCCTGCCGGACCCGCGAGGGCTCGCCTGCGTGAGGAATCGCGTCTCTCTCTGCGCGCCCGTTTGTGTCGGACCTCGCGTCTGGCAGCACGGTCCGCGTTTGCGCGTCAATGCGGGCGGCCGGCCTGGTGTTAAGCGGCGCGGCCGCTGCGCTGCGGGCCTTCCACCTGGGATGAGAGGCAGCGCGGTACACCATGATGAGCCATGTGGCAAGGCCGATGATGACCGGGATGGGAATGATGATGGGAGCCCAAAACGACCCCGTCATGACGGGCGCCGCTCTTCCCGGTTAGCGCTGCACGGACCGGGGCCAGGCAAGCCGCGGACCCTGCGGAATCGTTGATTTAGGTAGTGCATAGCCGTGCCGACTCCCAGGTAGCAAGTGGAGTGCTACCTGGGTCCGGAGCAGCGAGGATCTGCTATCCACGATATCCCTGCGCACTCCCTGGCCATCTTTGAGGGCGGCAGGGGCGCGCGCACTCGGGCAGTCTGCCTTCACCGTCGGTGTCCTGGCCCTGGTCCGGCGGGAGAGCGGCGCGAGTCAGAGGCCGCATGTGTCCAGCCGCTGCGTTTCGTTCAGCGTTATACGAGGCGCGCTGATCCTGCACTTATCTCGCCGGTGGGCCGGTTGACCGTGAGAGTCCGCCTCGCACCGTTATATTGGCACGCGGCGGCAGCCTTCTCTGTCGCTTGGCTGTTGCCCGACGCTCGTTTTGGACCTGAACGACGTTCGGCATGAGCATCTGCAGCCGGCCTTGTTCGACAGAAATTGTGGCCGTCAGTCGTCGGAGTCAACGTCGTTCGTCCTCACTACGCTGCGGGCGTTCCACGTTGACTCCTCCTCCCTCACGGCTGACAGCGGCAGCTAACGGTCGCCTCCGCTGCTGGCTGACGCAGCGCTCGGGACTGACAACCACGCACAGCAGCACTTACCGCGATCTTGCGGGCGTCAAGGGTCCGGTCAGGACAAGATCCCGTGCGCTCGGTTCCATCCGTGCGCGTCATTGTTGGCCGCTACCATTCCCCAGATCCATACTGCCGGGGCAAGCACGAAGCCCACGAGGACGAAGCACAGCGCTACTGCGACGATATAACTGACCAAAATTCCGATGCCCTTGCCGACCTTCTCGTTGAGCATCGAACCGAGGCCGGGAATGAAGAACGACGCTATGACCCCGAGTGCGGCACTGTGAGCCTGGACCTGCTGGTAGACCATCGGCTGCCCATATCCGGGCGGCGCCGGGGGAGGTGGTACGGCCGGCAGCGCGTCTGCCTGCAATTGCTCGTCCGGACGCGTCTGGTACTGGGCGGCTTCGTCGCCTGGCGGATTACTCATAGGGGTAAGTCTCCTTTCCAGTCCCTTGGACGCGTGTGAGGCATATTTGGTTGACGTGCGCGTCGCGGCCCGCTTAGCCGGGATCACTTGCTCTGTGGATCTTGCGCGAGGCGTCGTCTGCAAAAATGGGGACGGCACAGCGCATGCCACGTGCCACAACGACGGTAGGAGAAAGATGAAGAGTTTCGGACTGGTCACATCCCCGGCTACCGACGCTGCCGTCGCATTCCTTGAACGCCATTGCGCCGACTTCGCGCTCTTCGACGCCCCGCAATATGCGACGTTCCTTTCACTAGCCACGGCGGGAGACTCTCTGCATGCGATCAAGGAGTACATGACGATAATCCCCGGCGCGTCGGTCAGGGAGGGGAAGTTCGCAGTCACGGTCGCCAGGGCGAGGGCGGCTCGTGGCTGAACCAACGGGCCTCAGCCCGCAGGTCGCCAGCCAGGCGCATGCGTAGAGGATCAGCTGACATAGTCGCCTTGGTCAACGATGACCCCATCGGGCGCGGTGCCAGTCCAGCGCTGCCACTGCGCCGGTCCGCTGCCGCGGCCGGCCACCGGCACCCCACCAAGCACCAACAGCCGGGACGAGCCGGGTTGCGTCAGCAACCGCCTGGCGGGCCAGGCACGCCGGGGCCACTCGACGGCTGATCCACCATGCCGCCCGACCCGGTCCTGACCTCGCCGCCCAGGTGCACCACGTACCAGCGGCCGCGCCAGGAAATTATCGTCGAGATCCCGAAGGACCTGACCCGGCTGCCGATCCGGTAGACAAGCCGCGCGTTGGCCACATGCCAGTAGCCGACGCCGTTGGAGCAGACGCCGGGGTAGATCCAGTCGGCCTGCTGTTCCGGTATGACGACCCGGACCAGTCGCGCTTCCCTGAATCGCGTGCCGATCAGGTCATGCGCGGCGTAGACGTCCAGCCGGAACTCCGCCACCAGCCGGTTGCGCCAGTCGGCGGCAGGATTCGAGATCGCCTTGACCTGCTCGTAGGCGACCAGGGGGAAGAAGGCCGGCATGGCGAGAATCGGCCGGCCCGACACTATGCCAGCCCACAGGTCGGTCATCTCAGCCCGGAATACCGCGGAGGTCGCGGGCGGCAGCGCGCGGGTCTGGTGCTGGCCCGCCTTCGCGGCCGGCACCGCCACGACGATCGGCCAGGGCGAGGCGGCCGACTGGGGTGTCGACTGCGAGGCAGAGGCCGATGCCCCTGCTGCCGCTCCGGATGCGGTAGTGCGGTGGCTGCTTGCTGTGGCGGGAGCCGGTGCGGCAGGGCCGCCGCAGCCGACCGTCAGCACAGCTACAGCAGCAAGACCAGCGGTAGCGAAAACCCAGGTCTGCGCGCCGTGCCGAAGCCGTCTCATGGCAGGCATGGTATGCCGCGTCCGGCGGGCTCAGCGTGGCTACCGGGTTCTGCTGACCCGAGATTGAACCCGTCAATACCGGTACATTACGCAACAGCGCGGTGACCGGCCTCCGGCGCCCGATCGCGCCTCACGGGGTCAGCGCCTCACGGGGTCATCGCCTCACGGGGTCAGGACGAGCTTCCCGGCGACGTGGCCGCCCATGCTGAGTCGGTGCGCGTCGGCAGCGTTCTCGAGCGGGAACGTCTGAGCCACCAGAACCCTCAGCCGGCCCTGCCCGGCAAGCCTGGCCAGCTCCAGGCGAGCTGCGGCGCGGATGTCCGTGCCGGGGTCCGCGCCCGGAGCGCCGCCGAGCACCCTGATGCCCAGGTCTAGCCCGCGCCGGGCCGCTGCGATCGTGGCGATCCGCTCCCGGTCGGTGACCAGCGCTAGCGACACGTCCACGGCTTCGTCCGTGCCGACCAGGTCCAGCGCGGCCGTGACGCCATCCGGCGCGGCGGCCGCCACGCGGTCGGCGAGTCCGTCACCGTAGGCGACGGGTATCGCGCCGAACTCGCGCAGCAGCTTGTGCTTCGCCGGGCTCGCCGTCCCGATCACGGTGGCTCCGCGCGCGGCGGCAAGCTGGATCGCCATTAGCCCCACGCCGCCCGCCGCGCCGTGCACGAGCACGGTGTCGCCCGCGCCCAGCCGGGTGGCCGCCAGAGCGTGCCAGGCGGTCGCGCCCGCGAGCATCAGCCCGCTGGCCTCCGCCCAGCCCAGATCGGGTGGCTTCGGGACGAGCGCCTGGGCCGGGACCACGAGCTCGGCCGCGTACGCGCCAGTCACCCGGAACGCAATGACCTCGTCGCCGACTGCCACCGGGCCAGCGGGTCCGACCGCTTCCGGCCCTACTTCGGTGACCTGGCCGGCTGCCTCGGAGCCGATCCTGAGCGGCAGCCGGCCAGGATCGGCGCCCATCGCGCCGCTGTAGACCTTGTAGTCGACGGGGTTCACCCCGCTGGCCCGCACCGTGATCCGGACCTCGCCCGGCCCCGGCGCGGCCGTCGGCTCATCGGTCACAGCCAGAACTTCCGGACCGCCATAGGCGGTCGCCACCACGACTCGCGACATGTGCACGCGCAACGCCCCGCCGTCGCCTGGCATTCCCGTCACCAAACCGACTCGTTCGGGAACGCGCAGTTGCCCCTGGCAGAATGTCGCGCACACGGCGAGACTGTGCGCAGAGCCGATAGCCCGACAGGGAGAGCCGTGTCGATGCAGGTGATACAGATAGGCCGCGGCCGACTGAGCGGCAGTCAGCCCGGCTGGCACCCTGTTGCAAAGACCCCGACTCAGCAGGCGGAAGGCCGAGCGTGAACCAGGAAGAACGGCGCAAGTTCGTCCGTGACCATCGCACCTGCGTCTTCGGCTACGCCAGGAAAGCCCACGGGCCGGCGATGACGGTCGTGTACTACGTCATGGACGGCGACGACCTGCTGGTCTCGACCATGGCCGGGCGCGGCAAGGCCAAGGCCGTGGCTCGCGATGGTCGGGTCAGCCTGTGCATTCTTGACGAGCACTGGCCGTTCAACTATCTGCAGGTATACGGCCACGGAGAGGTCGAGGCCGATGCCGGGCAAGCCGCGGATGTCCTCACCAGGGTCGTAGGCCTGATGGCTGGCCAGGAAGTTCCCGACAGCCGCCGCCCCCAGATCGCTCAGCTAGCGATGGCGGAGCAGCGGGTAGTCATCAGGGTCAAGCCGTACGCCACTTTCGAGACGCCGCCCCGGCACGTCTACAAGATGAGCGACATAGACACGCTGTCACACTGGACCAGCTCGTCGCTGCCCTGGTGAGCGCGGCGGCGAAGGTACGGGCGTCGGCGAAGGTGCGGGCGTCGGTGACCGCCCGGCTCCGGGCGGCAGGCTGCGTCTTCGCCGAGGACGAGGCCGCCTTGCTGGTTGCGGCGGCGCGAACGCCAGGCCAGCTCGGCGAGATGGTAGGCCGGCGCGCAGCCGGGATGCCGCTGGAGCATGTCATCGGCTGGGCCGAGTTCTGCGGCTTGCGCATCACCGTTGGCCCCGGCGTCTTCGTGCCGCGGCGCCGCAGCGAGTTCCTGGCCGGCCAGGCGATTGCCGCCGCCCGCCGGCCGGCTCACGATGACGGCGGCTGGGTGGTCGTGGACCTGTGCTGCGGCTCGGCCGCGGTGGGCGTGGCGGTGGCCGCCGGGCTGCGCGCACTCGGCCGGGTCGAGTTGCACGCAGCCGACATCGATCCGGTTGCCGTGCAGTGCGCTCGCGGTAATGTCGCTGCCGTCGGCGGCACGGTTTACCAGGGTGACCTGTATGGCGCGCTGCCGCCGGCGCTGCGCGGCCGGGTGAGCGTGCTCGTGGTCAACGCGCCGTATGTGCCCACCGCGGAGATCCCCCTGTTGCCGCCTGAGGCCCGGCTGCATGAACCGCTGGCAGCGCTGGACGGCGGCCCGGATGGAGTGGCGATTCACCGGCGTGTCGCCGCGGGCGCACCGGATTGGCTGGCGCCGGACGGCCGCCTGCTGATCGAGACCAGCGAACGGCAAGCCCCGCAGACCGCGGCCGCGATGACCGCCGTCGGCCTGATGGCAGCGGTCTGCGCCGATGAGGAGATGGATGCCACGGTCGTTACCGGGGTGAAACGCTTAGCGCGTAAATTCCTTAGCCCGAAACGGTATAAAATCCTTCGCCCTAACCAGCCGAGTCCCGCAAACGCTCATCGGCTCGCGGTGGCCCGGGCAAAGGACGAGCAGTGCGCTGGCTGCGGCTGTCGCGGCCACCAGGCTACGGCCCGATGGCAGACAATGGACTGGTGATCACGGTCGATCCGCAGTCATTCGAGCAGATGGTCGCCATGGCGCTCGACTCGCTGCCCGATGAGTTCGCCGATCGCATGAAGAACGTCGCGGTACTCGTCGAGCACGACCCTGGCCCGCACGGCCTGCTCGGCCTGTACCAGGGCATCCCGCTGACCAGCCGCGGCACCGGTTACGCGGGCGTGCTGCCCGACCGGATCACGATCTACCAGCAGGCCATCTGCGCGATTTGCGACACCGAGGCGCAAGTTGTCGAGCAGGTTCGCCGGACGGTAATCCACGAGGTGGGGCACTACTTCGGCATCTCCGACGAACGGCTGCGGGACCTTGGCTGGTGACCGGCGACGGCGGTCAGGGCTGGCAGCTGCCCGGTCTTGCTCAGACGAGCTGGATCGCGCCGAACACGAGCGCGGCGAGCGCTCCGGCCAGCCAGGTTCTCGCCCAGAAGCCAGCCGGGATCCGGGTCATGCCCTGCAGCTTGCCTGCGTCGTCGGCGTTCTTGCCGCGGCTCCTGATGATCTGCACGCTCGACACCAGCAGGAACCAGGTGACGGCGTAGGCCGTAACGACCTGGGTCTCGATCGTCGCGAAGCCGGCCACCAGGAATACCGCGACCAGCGCAAGGAGCACGCTCACGATGCCGAAGCTCCGGCGCATGCTCAGCATGATCGTCAGCAGCCCGGCCAGACCGATCCACAGCACAGCGACGATGTAGCCGGCCCTGATCAGCTCGGCCGCGCCGACGCCGAACGCACTCGGCCCGAGGTATCCGGCGAACGTGATCGCGAAGCTGCCTGCCTGGCCGCCGGCGCTGCCGGAGTGGTGGGTGGCGCCGCTGGCATCGAGCTTGAACTCGAAGCCATTTACTTTGCGGCCGAATGCCGAGGCTATCGTCGCGTGCGCGCCCTCGTGCGCCATCACGGTGAGATGCCTGGTCACCGGCCAGAGCCACGGAAGGGATGCCGCGGCCGCGGCCATGAGCGCGAGCAGCAGCGACATCGGCGCGGAAAGATGCGCCTGAACCTGGCCGATGCGCAGCAGAGACGCTTGAAGGGCCGATACCGACAATGGGGCCTCCCGCACCCTGGGTCCCGCCAACCGGGCCGCACAGCTATGGCTATAACTAGCATGCGGGACGTCCGCCGCTAACGGAAGAAAAGGCCCCGAAACGGCGGGAACGCGCGATTCAGAGGCCGAGGCTTCCCCTGGCCGCGGTCTCGAACACCCGGAAGGGCAGCAGTCGTTTCGCCATCAGCCCGGCTCGCTCACCGGCTTTGCCCACGCTGACCCGGCGCGGCGCGCGGCGGGCGTCAAGCACGCGCTGAACAGTCACCGCCACGTGGTCGGCCGGGGCACCCGCCGCTTCATCCCGTTCCATGGCGGTCACCGCCTTCGTCATCGCCTCGGCATACGGGGCGCCGCTGATCCCTGCTTCCGCGCGTCGTCGGCTTGCCGTGAAGTCGGTGGCGACGTTGCCCGGCTGTACGAGCGTGACCTGGATACCGAACGGCGCGACCTCGTATGCCAGTGCCTCGGCGAAGCCCTCGAGCGCGAACTTGCTCGCGCTGTAGTACGCCTGGAACGGGATGCCGATGACGCCGCCGATCGAGCTGATCAGCACCAGGCGTCCGTGCTGCTGGCTGCGCATCTGCGGAAGCACCGCCTGGACGACCCGGACGCAGCCCCAGAAGTTAGTCTCGAACTGCGCCTTTGCCTCGGCGATGCCGGTCAGCTCGGCCGCGCCCGCGATACCCCAGCCAGCCGCCGCCACCAGCGCGTCGATCCGGCCGTCGCGCTCGATGACGCTGGCGACCCCTGCGCGCACCGCGGCATCCTGGTCGACATCCATAACCATGCCGGTCCACGAGCCGGCCGCTGGCCCGCTACCGCCGCAACCGCGGCGGCTCGCTCCGGTCACCGCCCAGCCGGCCGCCGCCAGGCGGTCCGCGCAGGCCTTGCCGATGCCCGCCGATGCCCCGGTGACTAGCGCGACTCGCCGTATCTCTGCCATCGCGGTCCCGATCCTTCCCGTGCGGGCCGCGTGTTCGGGCCGCGCTGTCGGTGGTGCTGGCTACAGTCAGTCTCCATGACAGCGCTGCCTGGCGTTCTTGATGCGCTCAACGAGGATCAGCGCCGGGCCGCCACCCATCAGGGCAGCCCGCTGCTGATCCTTGCCGGGGCCGGCACCGGCAAGACCGGCACCCTCGTGGCCCGAGCGGCATGGCTGCAGGCGCAGGGCATCCAGCCGGACCGGATCCTGCTGCTCACCTTTACCCGGCGGGCCGCCGACGACATGCTCGCCAGGGCCGATCCGCGAGATCGCAACGCGCCCGGCCGGATCGTCGGCGGAACGTTCCACGCGGTCGCGCATCGCATTATCAGAGCCCATGCCGAGGCCTTCGCCCTGCCAGCGGAGTTCAGCGTCATCGACCCCGCGGACTCCGCCGACATCATGGACACCTTGCGTGATGTCCACGGCCTGGTGGGCACCAGCGCGGGCCGCCGCTGTCCGCGCGCGGCCACCTGTGCCGAGATCTACTCCCGGTGCGTCGCCGCGAGCACGCAGCTGGCCGATGTCGTGTCGCAGGGCTATCCATGGTGCGCGCAGTTCACCGCGCAGCTTGCCGCGCTGTTCACCGATTTCGTGGGCTACAAGCGGCGGCATGGCCTGGTCGACTTCGACGACCTGCTGCTGCTGTGGCGGGCCGCGCTCGCCGACGCCGCGGCCGGCCCGGCCTTGCGCGGCCTGTTCGACGCGGTTCTGGTCGATGAGTACCAGGACGTGAACGCCGTCCAGGCTGAGATCGTCCGGCTGCTGCAGCCCGATGGCTCCGGCCTCACCTGCGTCGGCGACGATGCGCAGGCGATCTATGCCTTCCGCGGCGCCGACCCGGCCCATCTGCGCGCGCTCGCCAGCACCTATGGCGACCTGGCGATCATCCGGCTGTCCCGCAATTACCGCTCCCGCCACCCGGTTCTGCGGCTGGCGAACGTCATCCGCCCGCAGTTCGGCGGGCTGGAGCTAGCGCTGCGCGCCGAGCGCGGCGAGGGTCACCGGCCGCTGCTCACCCGCTGCCACGACGAAGCTACGCAGGCGCGCGAGGTGTGCCGTCAGGTGCTGGCCGAGCATGAAGCCGGCGTCGCGTTCCAGCAGCAGGCGGTACTGGTGCGAACGGCGCGTCACAGTGACCTGGTAGAGATCGAGCTAGCCGCGCGCGGCATCCCCTACGTGAAGTACGGCGGCCTGCGGTTCACCGAGGCCGCCCACGTCAAGGATTTCATCGCCGCAGCCAGGATCGTCGCTAATCCGGCGGACGACCTGGCCTGGTTCCGGCTGCTCCGGCTGCACGAGGGCGTCGGCCCGGTGCTCGCCAGGCGGGTGATCGAGACCATGCAGGTGGCGCAGCCGCAGCAGTTTGACCGCTGGGCCGATGCCGAGCGCGCTCTCCCGCAGCGCTGCGCCGCCGCCGTCGGGCTCACTGTGCGGCAGCTGGCACGGGCGGCGCAGCAGGAGCGGACGGCGGACCGGGCGGCGTCCATCCTGTCCGCGCTGCATGGCCCGGTGGCAGCACGGTACCCGGATGCCGCCGCGCGGTTCGCTGACCTGGAGCGGCTGGCTGACGCGGCGGCGGACAGCCCGTCGCTGCACGACGCGCTGGTTCAGCTGGCGCTGGACCCGCCAGTGTCAGCCTCCGACCTCGCGGGCAAGCCGCGGCTGGACGACGACTACCTGGTCATCTCCACGGTGCACTCGGCCAAGGGGCTGGAGTGGCCGGTCGTCCACCTGCCCCAGCTAGTGGACGGCGCGGTGCCGAGCGACATGGCGCTGACCACGCCAGCCGGGCTCGAAGAGGAGCAGCGGCTGTTCTACGTGGCAGTCACCAGAGCACGGGACCGGCTTTACCTGTACGCGCCGCTGCGAATGCACCATCACCGGCTGGCTCGTGACGACCGGCACAGCTACGGGCAGCTGACCAGGTTCCTGACCAGTGCCGCGCTGGCGCAGTGTGACCAGGCACACGCGGATCCGCCGCGGCCCGCGCTGACACCGATCGCGCCGCTGGCCGCGAGCGTGGACCGGGAGCTTCAGTCCCTGTGGTCCGGGCCGGCGGCGGCTCGCTAGCGCAGCACGGCGGCTTAGCCTGCCGGTCCGGCCTGCGGCTGGGCAATGCCTGCCGGGTACCGGCGGGCATTGTCATCCAGCTTGGCATTGGCCGCGGCAGCCAGATCCACCCCTAGGACATCGGCCAGCAGGATCAGGTACAGCAGCACGTCCGACATTTCCTCGGCAGCCCTGGTCCGCAGTGGCTCGGAACCGGCGAGTTTGGCCGCTGTGCCTGCGGGCAGCCATTGGAACAACTCGG
>JAJYUU010000016.1 GCA_021792405.1 Actinomycetes bacterium | reverse complement strand
TGATCACCGGATCACCCGTCGGAACCCCGGAAGAAGCACTCGACACCGCCTGCACCGTCCACCTCGCCGGCCTCGACCACGAACCCGCCGATTGACCCCCAACGAACTTACGGAGTCACCCACTAAGGGTGACGGAGTAGCGGCGGGAGCGGGTGGAGAACCAGCCTCGGTAGCCGAGCTGGTGCGCCCACCGGGCGAGCCGCAGCGACTGGTATTCGTCACGGTGGCTGAGCTGCCAGCAGGCGGTGATGAGCCTGCGGACGTGACCGGTGGCCTTCCAGTCGTCGAGGTCGCTGAGGCGGCGGATGGGGACCGGGATGCCGCCGGTCTGCTCGGTGCCCTTGACCGCGTACGTGGCTACGTAGGCGGCGACCTTGTGGTCGTCGAGCTCGCCGTCGATGTCGCGGCGGACGACGCGGACGTCGGCCTGGCTGCCCCAGGCCAGCGTGATCACCGCGGCGGGGTCTGCGGGGTGCGGGAGGGTGATGGCGGGGGTGGTGACTGCGGCGAGCACGGCGCCGCGGAGCAGTCTGGTGCCTGCCCACGGTGGGGCTGGGTCGGCGGCTCCGCCGGGTCTGTCGGCGCGGATGACGGCGTGCACGTGGACCAGGCCGCGGCGCTGGTACTCGATGACCTTGCCGAACGACACTCGCAGGTGCCGGCGCAGCGACTGCTGGCTGAGCCCGAGGGTGGCGGCCAGCTGCCGCCGTGTCTCCTGGGTGGTCTGGTCCCGCAGGGCGGGCACGGAGGCGTTGAACAGCACCGCGCCGGCGTAGTCGAAGCACTTGCTGCATAGCGGCTGGCCGATTGCGGGGTCGCCGTGTTCGTGCCGCTGCCCGCACGACATCGGCATCCCGTGCTCGCACAGCGGTCGGCCGCGGCGGGGCCGGCATTGCGGCGGCTGGCCGCCTGGCCTGCGCGGCCCGCGGTGCACCGGGCCGAAGGATGGCGCGGTTAACGTGGCGAACACGGCCGGGTGGGAGGCGACGTCCTCGGGGATGCCGTGCCCGCCGCGCAGCCCGGCGATCAGCACCTGGTAGGTGTCGCCCTTATACAGCTTCGAGCAGGGCGGGCAGACCTGCTCGCGCCGGTTCCCGCACGGGATGAGCAGGTACCCGCCGGGCTGGTCACTGCTGTCCACGGCGGCGATGACCTCGCCGGTGGCGGGGTCATGCTCGCGCTTCCAGCCGCGCAGGCGGACGGGCTGGCGGCAGCACCCGGCGGCATCCTCGGCCTGGCGCAGCACGGCAAGGCGCGCAGCGGGCGGGGTTAATGACGGCAGGGACAGGTCGTGCTCGCTCATCGCTGGCTCCCTCGCATCCGGGGGAGCACGTCAGCAGGCCGGGATCAGGCGGTCCGGCTATGCCGCAGCGGGCACTGGTTGCCGGCGCCGGCGAGGGAAGCGATGTGTTTCAGCGATGAGTCCGGGCGGGGCGGTCCGTGCCGCCTGTCGTTGCCCGTGATGCGGGGCTTTCCCCGCGGATATTCGTGGTGAGTGCCGCCCTGATGGGCGCGGGTCTCGCCGTTATTACCGGAGCTGCTGGCGCGCTCTGCTATCCAGGATGCGCGGCGGGTCTGACATTCCGGCCCTACTGGGCGTGCTTGCGTGCTCGGGGTGTGCGTCAATTTCGTGGCGGTTCTGGATCGTGGCTGGCTGGAGGTTTAATCTGAGAGTAACATTACTTTCAGATTGGGGATGCCGTGCCTGACGTGCCCGACGAGCTGGCGGAACTGGAGCGCCGGCGTGCGGAGCTGTACACGGGCCTGGGCCAGGTCGGGGACTTCCGCCGGGGGTCGCTGAACGAGGTCCGCCGCAAGTGCGGCAAGCCGAACTGCGCGTGCGCGGTCCCCGGGCATCCCGGTCACGGACCGCAGTGGAACCTGACGCGCAAGGCGGACGGGCGGACGCGGACGGTCCACCTGAAACCGGGACCGGAGCTGGAGAAGGCCCGGCGGGAGGTCGCCGAGTACGAGCGGTTCCGGGATCTCGTCGGGCAGGTCACGGAGGTGAACGAGGCGATCTGCTCCGCCCGCCCGGCCGTGCCGGGCAGCACCGGCGAGGATGCCCCTGCCCGGCCGGGAGGGGAAAGGGGGGGCTCCGGGACGCGCTCGCGGCCGAGAAGGCCGCCGAGCTAGGACGACTGGCCGGCGAGGCGGCCAGGGCGCTGGGCTGCGGCGATGCCGGCCTGGAGGCCGCCGAGCAGGTAATCCGGGCCGGGTTGCTGCGGCTGGGCAGTGCCATGCTGGGCGAGGCCCTGTCCGCCGACCGGGGCCGCCGGGGATCCCGCGTCCCCTGCGGGAACGGCCACCAGGCTGCCTTCGCCGGCTATCAGGACAAGACCTTCGACACCGTCCTCGGCCCGGTCACCGTGACGCGGGCCTGGTATCACTGCGCGCAGTGCGGCCACGCCCTGGCCCCGCGCGACGCCGAGCTCGGCGTCGCCGGGCAGACCATGTCACCGGGGCTGGCCGCGATGAACGACATCGCCGCGGCCGCCGGGCCGTTCGCCGGCGCCGCGCGGCTGCTGGAGGAGCTGGCCGGGATCAGGCTGACGGCCAAGCGGGTCGAGCGGGCAGCCGAAGCCAGCGGCACCGCGCTCGCCCTCGCCTGCCGCCAGCGCGCCCGGCTGACCGCCAGCCGGAAGCTGGTCCCGCTGCCGCCCTCGCCGCTGCCGGACAAGCTGTACGCGGTCATCGACGGCACCGGCGTCCCTCTGGCCGATCTGCTGGCACGCAGTGCGGCGATGGCCAGATTTGCGCGTGCTGGCCATGTTCTGGGGTCAGTTCCGGGTGCGCTCGCAGAGCGGCATGCGGCGCCGAGGCCTGCATCGTGGCGGCTGATCACCTGGCCTGCCGCAGCGGTGGCGCATGGCCCCGAACGACTGCGGGGTAAACGTCGCGAACACCGCCGGGTGCCGGCTGACGGTCTCGGGTGTGCCGTGCCCGGCGCGCAGCCCGGCGACGAGCACCTGGTAGGTGTCGCCCTTATATACCTTCGAGCACGGTGGGCAGAGTGGCCTCGCGGCGATTGCCGCACGGCACTGGATGGGTCCGTCCACTGCGGTGATCACTTCCGCGGTGGCTGGGTCGTGCTCGCGCGGCCCGCTGCGCAGCCAGACGGGCTGGCGGCACTGTCCGGAGGCGTCATTCGCCTGTCGCAGCAGGGCAAGGCTCCCGCCGCCGGCGGTTGCGAGCTTCGCTTCACCGGCAGGAGCGGCAGGCCGGGCACCGGATGCTGCGGCCGCGGGACCCCGCTGCCGCCGTCGGCGACCCTCGCCGCCCTTAGCGCCGAATACCGACGGGCTCAGCAGGCAACGGGCAGCCAACAGTACGGTAACCATTGGCCGTCAGCCCTGCCGTCACGACTGCGCCCGGACATACGGTGCTAATCGGAAGAGCGACCGACAGCGCGCCGGGCGGTGGCAGGCGGTCATCAGGAGAGGGGGTAGCGGAAGCATGCTGCGCGCCTCCTTCTTGCTGCGGCGGACGCGTTCGGCGTGGCTGCTCGTCAGCTGCCTGATGTTGTCCGTGCTGGTCACCTCCGCCTTGGTCGCGGCGCTGCTGAGCTTCTATTCCGGTGCGCTGCCGGCCACCGTCACCCAGGACCTGGCCAGATCAGGGGCGATGTCGGTGACGATCAGCGATCAGGTCAGCGGCCCGGTGGCGGGCATGACCAGGCTCGTCAGCACCAGGCTGGCGACCGCGTTCGGGGGCGTGCCGTACCGCCAGTACCAGGCCATCTGGTCGAACGAACTCGCGCTGTCCGGCCCGCCCGGGTCCCGAAACATCCCGTCCGGGAACGTCGCGGCGGTCGAGGCGGCGTCAATGCCGGCGATCGCCAGGTACGCGGTCCTCACCAGCGGAACCTGGCCGCCGGCGCCGCGGGTCGGCCAGCCCATTCCGGTCGCCCTGCCGGCCACCGCCGCTGCCGAACTCAGAGCGGGCGTCGGGGCCGTGCTCACGCTGCACTATGTCGGTACCCGGGACGTAGTGCGGCTCGAGGTCACCGGGCTGTTCCGGCGCCGGGACCCGGCGGCACCCTACTGGAAGCTGAGCCAGATCGGCTCGGCGGGCGTCGTCGTCAGCGGCGGTTTCGCAAGTTACGGCCCGGCCGTGGTGAGCCCGGCCGCGTTCGGGACCGGTGCCGCGGGCCGGCCGGGCGCGCTGCAGGCGAATGAAGCGTCGTTCCTGGCGCTGCCGGACGTCGCCCGGATCACTCCCGGCGAACTCAGCGGCCTGGCCGTCCGGATGGGCGCGGCAGTCGCGGCGCTGCAGAACCAGGTATCGCTGGTGACAACCTCGATGCCGCAAGCACTGGCGAGCGTTGCCGAGAGCCTTACCGCCGCGCAGTCGCTGGTCATGATCAACGGCCTGCAGCTGCTGCTGCTGGCGGCCGCAGCCCTCGCGCTGGCCGGGCGGCTGCTCGCCAGCCACCGTGAGGAGGAAACCGCACTGCTGGCGGCAAGGGGAGCGGCGCGCTGGCAGCTGCTCCGGCCCAGCCTTGCGGAAGGCACGCTGGCTTGCGCGATCGCCGCGGTGGCGGGGGCGGTGGCCGGCGTCAGGCTGGCAGCAATGCTGCTGTCCAGCCTCCCCGGCCACCCGCGGATAGCACTGGCGCCAGGAGGCTATGCCTGGGCCGGGGCCGGCCTCGTGCTGATCATCTGCCTGGCCGTTGTGCTGTGGCCGGCTGTGCGGCCGCCGGGCATCGCCGCGGTCCGGATCAGGCGCGGCAGGCAGGCGGCGGTCGCGATGGCGGCTGCGGCGGGCGCTGACCTGGCCGTGATCGCTCTCGCGCTGGTGTCGGTACACGAACTGCTGAGCCACGCGGCTGCGGCAGGCCCCGGCGGCATCGATCCGGTCATCGTCGCCGCGCCCGCGCTCGCGCTGGCTGGGCTCGCGCTGATCCCGCTGCGGCTGCTGCCGCTGGCAGCCCGCGGGCTGGAAAGGCTGACTGCCCGCGGTAAGCGGCTCGGCACCGCGATGGCGAATTGGGAGATCAGCCGGCGTCCGGTCCGGCAGAGCGGACCTGCCCTGCTGGTGATACTCGCGGTGGGAATGAGCACGCTGGCGCTGGCGCAGTACCAGAGCTGGCAGCAGTCGGCACATGACCAGGCCGCGTTCGCGGCAGGTGCGCAGGTCCGGGTGAGCCTGGTCAACCCGGAGCCGCTGGCCGCGGTGAACGGCATCACCCAGCTGCGCGGCGTCACCGCCGCCATGCCGGTCAGTCAGCAACAAGTGAGCGGCGGTCAGCTGCTCGTTATCGGCGGACCGCAGGCCGCGGCCACCGTCACGCTGCGCCCGGACTTGTCGCCTTATGTACCTGCCGGGCAGCTATGGCGCGACCTGGACCAGCGCCAGGTTCCGCCGGAGGGCCTGGCCGTGCCGGGCCATCCGGAGCGGCTCGCCATCACGGCGAGCATGGCGGGCGGGCTGGCCGGCCGGCTCGGGCCGGTGTCGGCCACGGTGACCGTGCAGGACGCCTACGGCCTGCCCTACGCGCTCCCGGCCGGATCGATGCCAGCGGACGGGCGGCCGCACGACCTCGTCGTCCAGCTCGGCAGCTCGCGCGGGATCGCCTACCCGCTGCGGCTGCTGAGCGTGGCGCTGCAGTACAACGTGCCGTTCGCGGCGGCGTCGGCACGCGCGCGCCACGCGGACGCGCTGGCAGTGGTGACGATCGACTCGGTGTCGGCGAGCGGGCGCCAAGGCGGCCCATTCAGCGCGCCGTTCGCCGCAGGCCGGGAGCTAGCCGGATGGGTGCCCCGGGTATCGGCGCCCGGGCTGGATGCAATCAGCAGCGTCATGCTGCAGGGACAGTCGGGCGGGTCGGTCATGCCATCGGTCGCCCGCTGGTCCGCGACTGGCCACGCCGCGCGGCTCTGGCTCGCACCCGGCCAGGGACCGGTGAAGCTGACCGCCGGGCAGCTCGCCCAGGGCGGCTTCACCAGCATTATCGGTCAGGTGCAGGTCACCATCCCGGCTCCGAAGCTGGGCGTGCCGGTGATCGCGACGAGCGCATTCCAGCGCAGTCACGGCTCCACCGGGACGGTGCTGCTCAGCATCGGCGCTGCCAACCTGCCGGCCGAGGTGGTCGGTACCGTCTCACAGTTCCCGACGGTGCCAGGCGGCCCGGCCGTCATAGCCGACCAGGCCAGTCTGCAGGACGCACTGATCAGCGCCGGCGGAGCGCCGCTGCCTGTCACTTCGTGGTGGCTGAGCACGGCCAGCGGCCAGCCTCCGGCCGGCCTGCCGCCAGGGTCCCGCGTGGTGAGTGCCGCGGCGATCAGGGCGGCGCTGCAGCATGACCCGGTGTCGGCGGCACCGGTGAAGGCTGCGCTGGCAGTGGCTGCCGCCGCTGCGCTGCTCGCCGTGCTCGGATTCTGCGTGAGCGTGGCCGCCAGCGCGCGGGCGCGCCGCAGCCAGCGCGCGTTGCTGGCCGCGCTGGGCGTGCCAGCCGCGGATCAGGTGCGCCTGTTCTGTCTCGAACAGATCTTGGTCAGCGGGCCGGCCGCGCTGGCCGGGCTGGCGCTCGGCGTCGGGCTGGCGCATCTGCTGATCCCGGCCATGACCCTCACCGCCGCCGCAGGGGTGCCGATTCCGCCTGTGCTGGTCCGCGTCCCGGTGCCATGGGTAGCGCTCGTCGTCCTTGCCGTACCGGCGATACCAGCGCTCGCCGCGGTCGTCGCGACGCTGCGGCAACTCGACCCGGCGGCCGAGCTACGGCTGGCGGAGGCCGCCGGATGAGGGGGGCGGCAGGATGAACTGGTGGCGGCGGCTGGTCGGCACGGCATCGGGGATCACTATCGGGTTCGGGGTACTCGTGCTTGCCTGCGCGCTGGTCGCGGTGGCCGGCCCGAGGGCGAGCGAACAGTTGCGCACCAGTGCGTTCCGCCAGATCCTCGCGCGCGAGCCCGCGCTCGACACGACCATCGTCGGCAGGGTGGACGCTGGCAGCCTCGGCTTTGCCCTGCATAGCCAGGTCGGGGCGACCCAGCTGACGCGGACGCAAGCCGGGCTGCGCCACAACCTGGCCGGCAAAGTGCCGCTGGCTGCGGCACGATCGGACTGGGTCGGCCTGACGACGCCGTTCGCCGGATTCGCCGACCACTCGCCGGTGGTCGCGCCCGGCGTCGGCACGCAGTTCGAGCTGTTGTACCGCAGTGACCTCGGCCGGCATGTCCGAGTACTTGCTGGTTCGCTGCCGGCCGCGGTAGCCCGGCGCGGCGGAATCACGGTGGTGCCGGTAGCCGTGTCCGAAGTCACGGCGCGCCGGTACGGCCTGACGCTCGGATCCCGGCTGGCACTGCCGTCGGTCAGCCTCGCGCTCCGGGTGACCGGTATCGTCGCGCCCGTCGGGCCGGCAAATCCGTTCTGGCAGTTCGATCCGATTGCCGCGGCGCCGGTCCTGGTGACGCCCGGGAGCACCCCTTCCTACTGGCAGGGCGCCGCGTTCGTGCCGGCATCCGCGCTGCCCGCACTCGGGAGCGGATACAGTCCGCCGGAGATCCAGCTCACCTGGGTGTTCGGCCTGGCCCTCAGTCGCCTGACCGCCGTCAAGGCCATCGGCCTGGCACGCAGCTTGCCGCTCACCCTCGGCACTGCCGGGGTGCTGGGCGGTGTCAGCCAGACAGACCTGCAGCTCGGTGGTCTGGACAATGTCACCCTGACATCCGGGGCGGCGTCCCTGCTGGCCAGTTTCGCCACCGAGGACGGTGCTGTCGGCAATGTGCTTGACCTGATGTCGGTCAGCCTGGCCGCGGTAGGCGCGGTAGTCGTCCTGCTGGCGGCGTGGCTGATGGCGGAGCGGCGGCGGGCGGAGTTCGCCGTGCTGCGGGCTCGCGGTGCGGCACGGCGCCAGCTTGCCGTCACCGCGGTGTCCGGGAGCGCAATCGTGGCTGTGCCCGCTGCCGCGGCTGGTGTTGCCGTGGCAGTCGGCCTCACGGCTGGCGAGGGCGCCTCGCTGGCCTGGTGGCTGGCCGGATTGACTGTCATGGTGGCGCTGGCCGGGCCGACCGCGATCACCGTGCGCATGCACCGCGGCTACGCCGGGCTGGCCCGGCCGGATCGGCCAGTACGGCGGATCGCGGCGATCCGCCGGATCGTCGCCGAAACGTTGCTGGTGGTCGGCTCGGCCGGCGGCCTGATCGTGCTGCGGCATCAGGGTGCCGGGCAAGGCGGCGGTGATCTGTACGCCAGCGCCGCGCCGATCCTGGTCGCGATTCCGGTCGCGATCGTCTTGCTGCGGCTGTACCCGCTGATCGTCCGGCCGCTGCTGCTGGCAGCCGGCCGCCGGCCGGGCGTGACTGCGTTCCTGGGCCTGGCCCGGGCGGCCCGGGTGCCGGCCACCTCGGTGCTGCCGGCCTTCGCGATGGTGCTGGCTCTGTCGCTGGTGTCGTTCGCCGGGATGGTCCGCGGCGCGGTACTGAGGGGCGAGGTTACGCAGTCGTGGCAGCAAACGGGCGCCGATGCGGTGATCACGGCGCCGATCGCGCTGACGCCGGCCCAGCAGCGCGATATCGCCGCAGTGCCGGGCGTGCGGCGCACCGCGGCCTTCGGCCTGACCAGCGCGGCGAGAGGGTCCGGTCTTACCCCGACGATCATGGTGACGGATCCGGAGCAGTACGCGGCGCTGCTGGCCAGCACGCCGCTGGCACCCGTCCCGGCCCGCTTCGTCCACTGGCCCGGCCCGGCAGCGGGGCATGGCGGAGCGGTGCCGGTGCTGGCCTCGGCGGCGCTAGCGGCCCGGCTCGGCCGCGGACCGGTAAACCTCGGCCTGCAATACGGCCCGCAGATCCGGATCGACGTCGTCGGCATCGCGCCGGCGATGTCAGCCGTCGGGGCACTCAGCGCCGGAGGCACGAGTGGTTACCTGGTGCTGCCGTGGTCGGCCATCCGCGCGGGTGCGCCGCCGGTCAGCGGGGAGCTGGTGGCCGGGCCTCAGCTGGACGGCGCTGCGCTGACCGCGCTGGCGAGGGGGCAGCTGCGCGGCGCTCAGGTGATCGAGCGTTCCGGCCTGCTCGCGGCCCTCGAGCACGCGCCGCTGGAGCGCGACGCCTATGCCGAGCTGGCCCAAGGCGGCGCGGTGGCGGCCGCCGGATGCTTGCTGGTGCTGTTGCTGACGCTGCTGCTGTCGGCGCATTCCCGGCAGGTAACCCTGGCCAGGACGGCCACGATGGGGATGTCGGGGGTGCAGGCCAGGTGGCTGGCCATCATCGAAGCGTTGCCGCAGATCGTTTCGGTGATCATCGGCGGGCTGATTTGCGCGCTGGCGCTGGCTCCGCTGGTCGGGCCAGCGCTCGACCTGTCGGTATTCACTGGCTCCACCGCTGCCGTTCCGGTGCGGGTGGAGCCTGCCTGGCTGACCGCAGCCGCGATCGGACTGCTGGTTATGGCGATCGGGATGCTGGCTGGCCAGGCGGTAGTGGCCGGCCGGGGAGTAGCCCGTTCCCTGCGGATGGGGGAGTAGCACTCAGGTGAGGAGACGCGCATGACATCGCCGCCGGACAATGCGATCGTGGCCGCGGGCGGGATCGCCGAGCTGGGCGCCGAGGCGGCAGGCGCCAGGACGTCCTATGGCGAGGGCGCGCTGGTCGTCTGCGATCAGGTGGTGCGCATCTACACCGGCGAGGGCATCGAGGTGCAGGCACTGCAGGGCCTCGACCTGCTGATCGGCGCGGGCGAGCTGATCGCGATGGTCGGCGCTTCGGGCAGCGGCAAGTCCACGCTGATGAACATCCTGGCCGGGCTGGACACCCCGACCGCGGGACGGGTCCGGGTGGCCGGCCAGGACCTGGGCGCGCTGAGCGCTAAGGAGCGGCTCATCTACCGACGGCAGCGGGTCGGTTTCGTCTGGCAGCAGACCTCGCGCAACTTGCTGCCGTACCTGACCGCGAAGCAGAACGTCACGACGCCGCTGCGATTCAGCGGCTGGCGGCGCCGGCTACGGGAGGAGCGAGCCATGGAACTGCTCGACATCCTCGGCATCGCGCACTGCGCGAACCGGGTGCCGTCCCGGATGTCCGGGGGTGAGCAGCAGCGGACGGCTATCGCGACCGCGCTGGCCAACGAGCCGCAGTTGCTGCTGGCCGATGAGCCGACCGGCGAACTGGACAGCAGCACCGCGCAGGACGTCTTCGCTGCGCTGCAGACCGCCAACACCGAACTCGGTGCCACGGTGCTGGTCGTCACCCACGATCCGGCCGTCTCGCACCAGGTCCAGCGGACGGTGGCCATCAGGGACGGCAGGACCAGCAGCGAGACGCTGCGCCACGACACCGCCGACGAACTGGGCAACACCGTGCGGCAGGCGGTCGAGTACGCCGTCCTTGACCGGGCGGGCCGGGTGCAGCTGCCGCGGGAGATGACCGAGCGCCATCAGATGCGCGACCGGGTGCGGCTGCGCTCGCTCGACGACCACATCGGCGTCTGGCCGGACCGGCCCGCCGGTCTGGACCGGCCCGCCAGCCCGGAGCAGGACGGTGCGGCATGACCGAGCCGATCACGCGGGGTTCGGGCGTCGCGCTCGATGACGGCGGTGACATGGTGGTGGCGCGCGAGCTGAGCCGGACGTTCTCGCGCGGCAGCCTTGCGGTGCACGCGGTGCGCGGGATCTCCTTCACTATCGGCCGCGGTCAGCTGGTCGCGCTGGTCGGCCGGTCGGGCTCGGGCAAGACGACCTTGCTGAACATGATCGGCGGGCTGGACGCCCCGACCAGCGGCGAGGTCCTCCTCAACGGCCGCAACATCGCCGCGATGACGGCCAGGGAGCGAACGATGCTGCGGCGCAGCACTGTCTCCTTCATCTTCCAGTCATTCGGGCTGATCCCCATGCTCAGCGCGGCCGAGAACGTGGGCATTCCGCTGCGCATCGCCGGCCGTCCCCGGGCGGAGCGGGACGAGCGGGTGCGGCTCCTGCTCAGCGTTGTCGGCCTTGACGGGCACGCGCGCCAGCGGCCGAATGAGCTGTCGGGCGGGCAGCAGCAGCGGGTCGCGATCGCACGGGCGCTCGCTGTCGCACCGGAACTGCTGATCGCCGACGAGCCCACCGGACAGCTGGACTCCGAGACCGGCAGGCAGATCATGCGGCTGCTGCGCACCGTGGTCGCCACCGAAGGCATCACCGCGCTGGTCGCCACGCACGACCCGGCGCTGTTCGACATGGCCGACGAGGTGCTGTCGATCGAGGACGGCCAGCTGACGGCGGAGTAGCCCAGCTGGCCATCATCATCGACATGACCAGTACGCAGGTCGGCGAATCGGCGGCCGTCCGGGCGGCTCTGGGTCGTCGCAACCTCACATGCGTCATCCTTGCCCGGCAAGTTAATACTTGGGGCCGACAAACCGATCCAGCCTGGCCACCGCGTCCCGCCGCGCCACCGAGATCGTCGTGGGCTTGCTGAAGCGCCAGGCCACCCCCAGACGATCCAGGGCGTCACCGCACAACCGCAGGATGTCGGTGGAGTGATTGACGAAGAAGTAGCGCGGATACTCATACCCGCGTCGGCCGCCCTGCAGCACCTTGAACACGCGGTTCACGCTGCGGCAGCCGTCCGAGTGAAAAAGACCTCGTACGAATTTGCCGGCATGCTCTGCGACAATCGTCTGCTGCCATGGTTCCAATTCGATTTTCCGCTCGTGCTTCCTGCCAGGACCATGCTGCGGGAACAGGCATGGCCAGTGCTTGGAGGTGCTCTTTATTTCCTGACAGCCAACCTTCTGCACCCGGAAGACGCCGGATGTAGGCATCACCGCTTCCATCGCCTGTTCGGCCGCGTCGGCCAGACCGGGCCAGTCGCCGCAGAAGATCGACAGCGCGTAGACGCCTCGCCGTCCCAAGGTGATGTGGCCGTCGCCCAGGTAGAGGCCGAGCAAGTACGCATAAGCAGGTGTGTCCAATGGTCGATCATGACAGCGCGGGCACCGAGGATCGAGCTCACTGGAACCGCTTCGGCGACGGCCGCGCCGCCAGTGCCGTATGGTCGCGACGGATACTCCGCAGATCAGCGCATTCTCGCGATCGAGAATACAGAGGTCCGACAAGTGAAGGGCGAGTTCAACAGTCGGACGCGAATACATACGGTTATTGTCCACGCTGGTTCGGACATTTCACCGATGGCCGTACTATGTGCCGGGAGCGGGATTCGAACCCGCACGCCCTTTCGGGCAGACGCTTTTGAGGCGTCCGTGTATGCCGTTCCACCATCCCGGCTTTCTCCCGCGCCACGCCCATGCATCTGCTCGATGACGGGGAGTGGCTGAGGAGGGAACCACCGACAATGTACCCGTTCAGGCAGTCTCCTGGGGCGGGCAAGTGACCGTTTCATGTCGTGTCCAACGCGGAAGAGGGTCTGTCGGACGCCTCACAGATCGCCGCAGGCCGACTCGCGCCGGTGGCGACCTGGTTCTCTGCCTGTTGGAATACCGGGGCTCGCCTGCGGAGCAGGGCGCTGAACGTCAATGTACCGGGTTTTGGATACGCTCTGCACGTGAGCAAGAGCCCTTTCAACGTCGTGATAGCCGAGGACGAGGCGCTGATCAGGCTTGATCTGCGCGAGATGCTCGAGGAGGAGGGCTACGTCGTCGCTGGTGAGGCCGGCGATGGCGAGACCGCGGTGAAGTTGGCCGAGGAACTCCGCCCCGACCTCGTGATCATGGATGTCAAGATGCCGGGCCTGGACGGCATCTCGGCGGCGGAGCGGATTACCGCGAACCAGCTAGCGCCGGTCATCATCCTTACCGCGTTCTCGCAGCGGGACCTGGTCCAGCGGGCCAGCGAGGCGGGGGCGATGGCCTACCTCATCAAGCCGTTCACGAAGGCCGACCTCGTCCCGGCCATCGAGGTAGCGGCCAGCCGGTTTGCCGAGATAGCGGCCCTGAATGCCGAAGCGGCCGGCCTGCGCGAGCGGCTGGAGGTCCGCAAGCTGCTCGACCGGGCCAAGGGCGTGCTGCAGGACAGCCAGGGGATGACCGAGGCTCAGGCGTTCCGGTGGATCCAGAAGACCTCAATGGACCGCCGCCTGACGATGCGCGCGGTGGCCGAGGAGGTTCTGGCCGAGGCGCAGCAGACTGCCGTCGAGGTGGATCACCAGGCACAGCCGGGCAACGCGGACACCAAGCCCGCTAGCTGAGCTAGCTGAGCCTGCTCCATTACGAAACTTGCCAGATAGGCCGCAGGCAAGCGGGCGGGGCCGACCGTGCAACCCCCGTTGCGGTCGGCGCCCGCCGCTTGCGGCCGCCGCACACGGGAAGCGTCGGCGGTCATGAGCCGGAAAACCTTTGGTGCCATGTCGGCCTTCCCCGGGCCGGCACGTTCTCTACTCGGTCGCCTTTGCTCTGCCCACCACGTTAGCGACGGGCGGTGGCGGCGCGCAAAGACACCGGGATTCCGCTGCCGGTATGAGAGAAACATCCCCCGCCGGTCGGCCGGGGAGCGGAAGTTACGACCGAGTCGCGTCCGGTTTGCGGCGCTCTGCGGCGTCGCCTTGAAGCCAGTCCGACTAGCCCCCACAGCTAGCCCGCCGCAGCTAGCCCGCCACAGCTAGCCGGCCGCGGTGGGCGATCCCTCGCCGGGCGCCGCCTCGCCCGGCGCCCGGCCGCCGGGAACCCGGTCCCGGTGCAGGCAGCTCAGCCGCGCGGTGCACACTCGCCTGCCGTCCTCGTCGGTGATCACGATGTCGAAAGTGGACATCGTGCGGCCGCCGTGCGCCAGCGTCGCAACGCCCGTGACCAGGCCGGAACGCGCGGGCCGGTGGTGCGTCGCGTTGATCTCGATGCCCACCGTGAACCGGTCCGGCCCGGCCTGCAGGGCGGACCCGAGCGAGCCAAGCGACTCGGCGAGGACGCACGACGCGCCGCCGTGCAGGATGCCGTACGGCTGGGTGTTGCCCTCGACGGGCATCGTCCCGACCACGCGCTGCGGCGAGGCTTCCACGATCTTGATGCCCATGCGGCCGGCGAGTGTCTCGCCGCGCTGGTCGTTGAAGGCTTGCGCGATCGCCATCTCTCGGGCGGACAACTCGGGCACCCCTACCTCCGCGTTCCCGGCTGTAAGTAGCTGGACGTTAGCTGGAGCTAGCGTAGGCCGACTTTGCACCCGGAACGCGCGCTTCGGATCGGGCATAGCAGTATATAAGGCCACGACTGAGGGACCGGATCGCGTGCTATGTCAGCCAGTCAACCGCGCAAGGCAAGCCACCGAAACTGACAGACCCTGGCACTAGGCTTGCAGAGTGGCAACGAACGAAGCGGCAGACAGCGAAGCGACAGCAAGCCAGGCAATGCCGGCTGACGTCGTTGCACCAGGTCATTCGGCCGGGTCGCAGCAGGCCGGACCCGCCCGGCGCGGCCGGCTGCTGTTGCTGGACGGGCATTCACTCGCGTTCCGCGCCTTCTTCGCGCTGCCGCCGGAGAATTTTTCCACCACGACCGGCCAGCCGACGAACGCGGTCTATGGCTTCACCTCGATGCTGATCAACGTGCTGCGCGACGAGCAGCCGACGCATGTCGCGGTGGCATTCGACCGCAGCGAGCCGACCTTCAGGCACGAGCAGTACGTGGAATACAAGGCGACGCGGAAGGAATCCCCGGCCGACTTCCGCAATCAGCTCAGCCTGATCTTCGAGGTCCTGGACGTGCTGCGCATCCCCCGGTTGTCGGTGCCGGGATACGAGGCGGACGACGTGATCGCCACGCTGGCCACTCAGGCCGAGCCGGACATGGACGTGCTGATCGTGACCGGCGACCGGGACGCGCTTCAGCTCGTCACCGACCACGTGACGGTGCTGTACACCATGCGCGGCATCAGCGAGATGGCCAGGTTCACGCCCGAGGCGGTGCAAGCCAAGTACGGCCTGTCGCCCGCTCAGTACCCGGACTTCGCGGCACTGCGCGGGGACCCGAGCGACAACCTGCCCGGCATTCCGGGCGTGGGGGAGAAGACCGCCACCAAGTGGATTGCCGAGTTCGGCTCGCTGGCCACCCTGGTCGACCGGGTGGACGAGGTCAAGGGCAAGGCCGGCGACGCGCTGCGCGAGCACCTGGCTCAGGTCCTGCGCAACAGCCAGCTCACCCAGCTCGTCCGCGACGTTCCGCTGGAGGCCGGGCCGCACGACCTGCGCCCGGCGCCGTGGGACCGCGAGCAGATCCACCAGCTCTTCGACACCCTGCAGTTCCGCGTGCTGCGCGACCGGCTGTACGCGACCCTGCCGGGCGGCATCGGCGCCGCCGCAGCCGGGGCCGCGGCGCCCGCCGCAGACACGGTCGGCTTCGACGTGACCGCCGTCATCCTTCGCCCGGATGAGGTAGCCGGCTGGATAGCCGGGAACGCGCTCGCAGCGGGCCGGTCTGGCCTGGCAGTCAGCGGCAGCTGGGGCCGGGGTACCGGAACGCTTACCGGACTCGCGATTGCCGCGCCCGGCGGTGCCGCGGCCTACATTGACCCCACCCAGCTGACCGAGGCCGACGACAAGGCGCTCGGCGCCTGGCTGGCTGACGACGGCCGACCCAAGGCGCTGCACGACGCCAAGGGGCCGATCCACGCTCTGGCTGCCCGCGGCCTGGAACTGCGCGGGCTGACCAGCGACACCGCGCTCGCTGCCTACCTCGCGCTGCCCGGTCAGCGCTCGTTCGACCTGGCTGACCTGGCGCTGCGGTACCTGAACCGCGAGCTGCGCGACGCCGAGCCCGCCTCCGGGCAGCTCACGCTCGACGTGCCCGGCGAGCCGGAAGTAGCCACGGCGCTTGCTCAGCGTGCGCAGGCGACCGCTGAGCTGGCTGACGCGCTTGACCGCGACCTCGCCGAGCGCGGTGCGACCGAGCTGCTCGCGGCGGTCGAACTGCCGCTAGTGGGCGTGCTGGCAGAGATGGAGCGGGCAGGCATCGCAGCCGATACCGAGCACTTCGCGGCGATGTCCGCCGAGCTGGGCGGCGAGGTGAAGGCAGCCGAGCAGGCCGCCTTCGCGGTCACCGGCCATGAGTTCAACCTCGGCTCGCCCAAGCAGCTGCAGGAGGTGCTGTTCAGTGAGCTCGGGCTGCCGAAGACCAAGCGGATCAAGACTGGATACACGACCGACTCCGAGGCGCTGACCGGCCTGCTGGCCCAGACGGAGCATCCCGTCCTGGCGCACCTGCTGCGCCACCGGGATGTCGCCAAGCTGAAAAGCATCGTCGACTCGCTGATCCCGATGGCGGACGCCGACGGGCGGATTCACACCACCTATAACCAGATGATCGCGGCCACCGGCCGGCTCTCCTCGACCGATCCGAACATGCAGAACATCCCGATCCGCACCGAGGAAGGCCGCCGGATCCGGGAGGGCTTCGTCGTAGGAGCGGGCTACGAGTGCCTGCTCACCGCTGATTACAGCCAGATCGAGCTGCGCATCATGGCGCACCTGTCGCAGGATCAGGCGCTGGCGGCGGCGTTCTCCTCCGGCCACGATTTCCACGCTGCGACGGCCGGCCGGGTGTTCGGCGTCGCTCCGCAGGAGGTGACTCCTGAGCTGCGCAGCAAGGTGAAGGCGATGAACTACGGCCTCGCGTACGGGCTGTCGGCCTACGGCCTGTCACAGCAACTGCGGATCTCGCCGGATGAGGCCCGCGGGTACATGGAGGAGTATTTCGAGCAATTCGGCGGTGTCCGCGATTACCTGAGCGACGTGGTCGCCCGAGCCCGGATGGACGGCTATACCCAGACCATGCTCGGGCGCCGTCGTTACCTGCCCGACCTGACGTCGGATAACAGGCAGCGCCGGGAGATGGCCGAGCGGATGGCACTGAACGCCCCGATTCAGGGCTCGGCCGCCGACATCATCAAGGTCGCCATGCTCGCCGTGAGCGCCGAGCTGCGGGCTGCCGGGCTGCGCTCGAGGATGCTGCTCCAGGTGCATGACGAGCTGCTGTTCGAAGTGGCGCCGGGCGAGCTCGAGGCAGTCCGGGCGCTGGTCCGGGCCGCGATGGGCGGCGCGGCCGAGCTCACGGTCCCGCTGGAAGTCTCCATGGGCTGGGGCCGGAGCTGGGCAGCGGCCGCGCACTGAGCCGGCCGGGGTCATGCCGCAAAGGCGGCGCTTCAGGATGTTTCCCGGGATGCTTGCCTCATGGAGATCGCGCTGCGCGGGCTGGACGGCCCGGTCGAGGTGCTGCGGGACGGATTCGGCGTACCGCATTGCTGGGCGGTCAGTGAGCACGACGCGTTCTTTGCGCAGGGCTACCTGCACGCCGCAGACCGGCTCTGGCAACTCGACTACGACCGCCGCCGGGGCCTTGGACGGTCGGCCGAGCTGATCGGCCCGGCGGGCGTGACCTGGGATGCGCTGAGCCGGCGGGTTGACCTCGCGGGCGGGGCGCGCCGCGACGTCGGCCGGCTGTCGGCCCCGGCGCGCGACATGCTCGCTGCCTACACCGCTGGCGTCAATGCGCTGATCGGCCAGCATCGTGAGGTGTCGCGGCATGGTGGCGGGCTGCCTGCCGGCCAGTCGCCCGACCCGTGGGAACCGTGGCACAGCCTGCTGGTGTACCGGGTTCGCCACCTGACGATGGGTTCGGCGTCCGGCAAGCTCTGGCGGGCGGTCGTCGCCCAGGTCCTCGGCCCGGCGGCGGCCAGGGCGATGGCGTCCGGCCGGGCCGGCTGGCAGCTGGCTTGCGTGCCGCCAGGCGAGCGGTGCGACGGCGCGGTGCCGGCCTGGGCCGGCCTTGACGACGGCGGCAGCAACAACTGGGCGCTGGCTGGTTCGCGCACCGCGTCCGGGCTGCCGCTGCTTGCCGGGGACCCGCACCGGGCGCTGGAGATGCCGAACGTCTACGTGCAGGGGCATATCGCCGGGCCGACGTTCGACGTCCTCGGTATCTCGATCCCGGGCGTTCCCGGTTTCCCCCACTTCGGCCACAACGACCGGGTCGCCTGGTGCATCACCCATGCGATGGCCGACGATCAGGACCTCTACCACTTCCCTGCCGGGACGCTCGACGGGCCGGCGCACGCCGAGTTCATCGCGGTGCGCGGGGGCGACCCGGTCCCGGTCGAGGTCCGGCAGACCGGGCGCGGCCCGCTGGTTACCGACGATCTCGCGCTCGCCTGGGCAGCCACAGCCGAGCCGAACACCGGCTTCGACGCGCTGCCAGCCATGCTGGCGGCGCGGTCGGTGGGCGATCTGTTCGACACCATGCGGTCCTGGGTCGACCCCGCCAACAACCTGCTCGCGGCCGACACTGACGGCAGCATCGGCTACCTGACCCGCGGTCGCGTTCCGGTGCGGGCCCGGCCGGAAGCCGCCTGGCTGCCGGTGCCGGCCGGCGATCAGTCGTTCGGCTGGCGCGGTTACGTCGAGTTCGGTGACCTGCCGCAAGCGCGGGATCCGGCCGGCGGCTTCCTGTTTAGCGCCAACAACCGCATCCTGGCTGCCGACTCGGGTCCCTACCTGGGGCTGGACGTCGCGCCGCCGTGGCGGGCGACCCGGATCGCGGACACCGTCTCGGCGCTGTCTGGCGCGACGGTGGCGGACATGGAGGCGCTGCACCGGGACGTGGTGTCGCTTCCGGCCCGGCGGATCAGCCGCCTGCTCGGTGACTGGGCCCCGCTGGCCGGATGGGATGGCCAGATGGCGGCCGACTCCACCGCCGCCGCGGCGTACTCGGTGCTGCGGCGCGAGCTCGCGCTGCTGGTCCTGGAGCGCTCCGGGCTGGCGGAGGTCACCGGCCACCGGTGGCACCGGCTGCTGCCTGGCATCCGGCCCGAGTCAGTGATCTGGCGGGTAGCCGGGGATCACCTGGAGGCCGGAGATGAGTCGCTGCTGGGCGGCTGGTCCTGGCGGCAGGCGCTGACCGAGGCGATCGGCAGGGCAGAACGGACCTGGGGCGGTGAGCCGTGGGGGGAACTGCACGCGACCGGTCAGCGACACCCGCTCGGCCAGGCCGGGCTCGACCCGCCGCCAGTGCCCTACGGCGGTGACATGGATACCGTCCAGGCGAGCGCCTACCTTCCGATGGAGGGCCTGCGCACGGCGACGGGGTCAGTCGCCCGGTATGCCTTCGACCTGGCCGACTGGGACGCCTCCGGCTGGGTAGTCCCGCTCGGCGCTGACGGTGAGCCGGGCGCTAAGCACGCTTTCGACCAGCAGGATGCGTGGCGTGCTGGCCGGCTGGCGCCAGCGCCGTACTCGCGCCGGGCCGTTCAGGCGGTGGCAGTGGAGCAGGTTCTGCTGCGGCCCGCCGGCCGCCCCTGAACTCCGGCCGGGACCGGCCGATTGACCGCGCGGCCAGGCTTTCATATGCTGGTCTCTGCACTGTGTTCTGGTGCAGTCCGCCAATGGTCAGGCAGCCCGCGGGGCAGTCTTACTGCAGGCCGCGGCCGGTCATGCTGACCAGGCATGTTACCCAAGCCAAGGCTGTATTTGTCGGACCGCCGCACACTGTGCTGTCCAGCAAATCCGATCCCTGTCCGTATCCGGAGTCCACCTACACATGACGAGCAGCACAGAGGCCACCTCGACCCCCAAGGTAGCGGTCAACGACATCGGTTCCGAGGAGGCCTTCCTCGCCGCGATCGACGAGACCATCAAATACTTCAACGACGGCGACATTGTCGAGGGCACGGTCGTCAAAGTCGACCGCGACGAAGTCCTGCTCGACATCGGCTACAAGACCGAGGGCGTCATCCCGTCCCGTGAATTGTCGATCAAGCATGACGTGGACCCGCACGAGGTCGTCAAGCCCGGCGAGCACATCGAGGCCCTTGTCCTGCAAAAGGAGGACAAAGAGGGTCGGCTGATCCTGTCCAAGAAGCGGGCTCAATATGAGCGCGCGTGGGGCACGATCGAGAAGGTCAAGGAAGAAGACGGCGTCGTCACCGGCACTGTCATCGAGGTCGTCAAGGGCGGCCTGATCCTCGACATCGGCCTGCGCGGCTTCTTGCCCGCCTCGCTGGTGGAAATGCGCCGGGTCAGGGACTTGCAGCCATATGTGGGCAAGGAGATCGAGGCGAAGATCATCGAGCTGGACCGCAACCGCAACAACGTGGTGCTGTCTCGCCGTGCCTGGCTCGAGCAGACCCAGTCCGAGGTCCGCCAGAACTTCCTGAACACGCTGCAGAAGGGCCAGATCCGCAAGGGCGTGGTGTCCTCGATCGTCAACTTCGGCGCGTTCGTCGACCTGGGCGGCGTGGACGGGCTGGTGCATGTGTCGGAGCTGTCCTGGAAGCACATCGACCATCCCGGCGAGGTCGTGGAGGTCGGCCAGGAGGTCACGGTCGAGGTCCTGGACGTGGACATGGACCGCGAGCGCGTCTCGCTGTCGCTGAAGTCCACGCAGGAAGACCCGTGGCAGCAGTTCGCCCGCACTCACCAGATCGGGCAGGTGGTGCCCGGCCGGGTCACCAAGCTGGTGCCGTTCGGCGCCTTCGTGCGGGTCGAGGAAGGCATCGAGGGCCTGGTGCACATCTCCGAGCTGGCCGACCGGCACGTGGAGATTCCCGAGCAGGTCGTACAGGTGGGCGACGAGATCTTCGTGAAGATCATCGACATCGACCTTGACCGGCGCCGCATCAGCCTGTCGCTCAAGCAGGCCAACGAAGGCGGCGGCGAGGACATCTCGGGCGAGGAGTTCGACCCGACCCTCTACGGCATGCCGGCTGCCTATGACGAGCAGGGCAACTACCTCTATCCCGAGGGCTTCGACCCTGAGTCGGGCGAGTGGCTGGAAGGCTTCGACGCCCAGCGGGAGGAGTGGGAGCGGCAGTACGCCGAGGCCCGCTCTCGTTACGAGGCACATCAGCAGCAGGTGGCGGATGCGCGCAGCAAAGCCGAGGCTGCTGCCGAGGAAGCTGGCGAGGACGGGGGCGCCCGCGAGCACCACACCACGTCGAGCGCCGACTCCGGCCGGGGCGGCACGCTGGCCTCGGACGAGGCACTGGCTGCGCTGCGTGACAAGCTGTCCGGCGGCCAGAGCTGACAGCGACCGGTTCGGCGTACACGAAGGTGGCGGGCTCCGGGTGCAAGGCACCGGGCGCCCGCCGCCGCGTTGTCCGGCCCGCTGCGCGGCGTCCGGCCGCGGTAGCGTGACGCGTGCTCAGGGTCGGGCTGACCGGCGGCATCGGAGCCGGCAAGAGCGAGGTGTCCAGGCGCCTGGCTGCATATGGGGCCGTCGTGCTTGATGCCGACCTCATCGCCCGTGAGGTCGTCGCACCCGGCACCGATGGCCTGGCCGAGATAGTAGCCGCCTTCGGGCCCGGCGTGCTCGGCCCCGATGGTGCGCTCGACCGGGCAGCACTTGGCGACGTCGTCTTCGCTCACCAGGACAAGCTCGCGGCGCTGAACTCGATCGTCCACCCACGGGTGGGCGCCCGGATGCGCGAACTGGAGGATTCCGCCAAGGCCGGCTCGGTGATCGTGCATGACGTGCCGCTGATCGCGGAGAACAGGCTGTCGGATGGCTACGACCTGGTCGTCGTGGTGGATGTGCCACCGCGGATCCAGCTCGACCGCCTCGTCCGGATGCGCGGCATGAGCCGGGAGCAGGCGCAAGCGCGGATGGCGGCGCAGGCCAGCAGGGAACAGCGGCTGGCGATCGCTGACATCGTGGTAGACAATTCAGGATCACTGGCAGAGCTCGATCGCCAGGTAGGGGAGCTCTGGGGTGAGTTGCGTAAGCGGACCCAGATGCGGCCGACCGGAGCCAGCTGACCGTCGCTAGCGCAATGTCGCGTGCCTTGGTGCCGCCCTGGCCCGGTGGCCGGCCGCGAAGCTCCCCGCGATCCTGCCGGTCAGGCAGAGCCAGGCCAGCGTGGCTGCGAGGACGACGATGGCACCCGGTACCAGCACCTCGTTGAGTGCGGTGACGTCCCGCTCGAGCCAGAGCGGGATCGTCGCCGGACTGGTAACCCCTGGTAGCTGCCCGATTGCAGTGATGCCGGCCCTGGCGAGCACGATCCAGTCCAGCCTGCTTGCCGGCATCAGCGCCAGCAGCGGGAAGATCATGACGTCGTACCAGGTTCGCTGCAGGGGTGAGCAGATCAGCCAGGCCAGCATGAGCGCCAGGGCCGGCCTGACCGCGGCGAACTCCGCCGGGCCGGCCGGCATCCGCCATAGCAACACGGCCGCGAGCACCACGGTGACGGCAAGGGCCAGCGCATTGGTCCCGCTGACGCTGCCGAGCGAAGGGACGATCCGGGCTAGCAACTGCCACGGCTGGTATGCGTCGAAGGCGGCTCCGCTCTTCGACACGACCGCGGTGATTGCCTGCTTGCCAGCGATTGCGTAGGTAGGCACGATCACGGCGACTGCACCGAGGGCGAGTCCGCTGAGCGCGCGGGGCGCCCTGATGGCCGCGACGACCAAGCCCGCGCCGATCAGGGCGAACGGGGCTTTGAGCACGACCGCAGTGCCGGCCAGCACCCCAGCCAGCAGCCCGTCCATGAAATCGGCGCGCCGGAAAGCGGCAAGCGCGAGGACGCCGAACACCGCGCCCAGTACGTCGTTGTGACCGCCCGCCATGACGGCCAGCAGCATCAGCGGGTTGGCCGTCCACAGCAAGTGCGCCCTGGTACGGCGCCGCGGATCCGACCGGAGCAGCCGGTTCAGCGCCAGCGCGATGGCCAGGAAGGCCAGCGCGTTCCAAGCCTTCAGCCAGAACATCGTCCGGGCGCCATTGTCTCCGCCCAGCTTTGATGCTGCCTCCTGCGTCACCGTCATGAGCGGCCCGTACGGGGAGGGATCTCGCGACCAGAACCTGGTCGCGAGGGCGGCCATCGGATCACCGGTCTGCTGGTATTTCGCCGGGGTCATCTGATACGGGCTATAGCCCTGGGCAGCGATCCGGCCGTAGACTGCATCGTCAAGCAGATCCTTAGAGCCGACGGGCGGCAGCAGCATCAAGCCGAGCACGGCGATCAGCGACCCCGCGACCAGCAGCCGGGCCCGGGGCTGCCAGCCTCGCCGGACCGCCAGCAGCCCCGCGGTCACGCCTGCTGCCGCCGCGAGCACGGCCAGCCACAGCGACCAGGTCACCAGGCCCGTTCCCGGCTGCGCGTGCAGGTAGAACAACGGCCAGGGGAACGCCGATGGCAACTGCGGCACCGCCGCCGACGGCCCGAGCAGGGAGACGGCACCGATGAGCGCCATGCTGATGCCGATGCCCGCCAGCGAGAGCCCGGCTAGCAGGAGCACAGTGCCGCGCCCGGCTGCCTCCCGCGGCGCTGGTCCGGGTGCCGCGTACGCGCCGGGGTACCGGTCCGGGGGTCGTCGGCCCGGTGTGGCCGCAGGGCGGGCGTAGGGGTCTGCGGGCCATCGGCCGGGGGTACCTGGCGGGCGGCCATACGGGTCGGGGGAGCGGGCCAGTGGGCCGTAGGGGTCTGCGGGCCGTCGGCCGGGCCTGCCCGCTGCGCCGCCCTCGGGTGACCTCGGTGACTTCATTGCCCTACCGGTCTCCCCGTCACAGCGGTCGTGGCGGCCGCCCTGTGGACAGATCCTGCTGCCGCTGATCCTAGCGGTTAGTCCGTTTTCAGGTGGTAATTAGCCGGATAGCCAAGTCGGTGAATGAGCTTTCAGCAAGCGCTGCGCCGCGCCGGCAAGCGCCCTGACCGGGGTGGCAAGCGCCCTGACCGGGGTGGCAAGCGCCCGCGCCGGGGTCAAGCGGCCGCGGCGGCCCGGTTCCAGTCGGCGAATTGTCGGCAGGCCGCCCTAGAGTGGAGACCGTGCAGCAAGCCGAGGAGGTGCCATGCGCCCGGTTACCGACCTGCAGCGCAGGGTCGCTCCATTCCAGGTAGTGACAGACATGGTTCCGGCCGGGGACCAGCCGGCTGCCATCGCCGAGATGGAGAAGCGGATCAGCGGCGGTGCCAAGGACACCGTGCTGCTCGGCGCTACCGGTACCGGCAAGACGGCCACCGTCGCCTGGCTGGCCGAGCGGCTGCAGCGGCCGGTGCTGGTGATGCTGCCGAACAAGACGCTGGCGGCGCAGTTCGCCAACGAGCTGCGCGAGATGCTGCCGAAGAACGCGGTCGAGTACTTCGTCTCCTATTACGACTACTACCAGCCTGAGGCGTACGTACCGCAGACCGACACCTATATCGAGAAGGACTCCTCGATCAATGACGAGGTCGACCGCCTCAGGCACTCGGCGACCAACTCCTTGCTGACCAGGCGCGACACCATCGTTGTGGCGTCGGTGTCCTGCATCTACGGCCTTGGGACCCCGCAGGAGTACGTCGACAGGATGCTCCGGGTCAAGGTCGGTGACCGGCTCGAGCGGGACGGGTTGCTGCGCAAGCTGGTCGGCATGCATTACACCCGAAATGACCTGGCTTTCACTCGTGGTACGTTCCGGGTTCGCGGCGACACCATCGAGGTCATTCCGCAGTACGAGGAACTCGCAGTGCGGATCGAGATGTTCGGCGACGAGATCGAGCGGCTGATGACGCTGCACCCGCTGACTGGCGAGGTGATGAGTGAAGACGAGGAGCTGTACATCTTCCCGGCCTCGCACTATGTCGCCGGACCGGAGCGGATGGAACGGGCGATCGCCGGGATCGAGGCTGAGCTGGCCGAGCGGCTGGCAGAGCTGGAGCGCCTGGGCAAGCTACTGGAGGCACAGCGGCTGCGGATGCGCACCACCTACGACATCGAGATGATGCGCCAGGTCGGCAGCTGCTCGGGCATCGAGAACTACTCACGGCACATCGACGGCCGCGAGCCTGGCAGCCCGCCCAACACGCTGCTGGACTACTTCCCCGAGGACTTCCTCCTTGTCGTGGACGAGTCGCACAACACCGTGCCACAGATCGGTGCAATGTACGAAGGCGACGTATCCAGGAAGCGGGTGCTGGTCGAGCACGGCTTCCGGCTGCCGAGCGCGATCGATAACCGGCCGTTGACGTGGGACGAGTTCTGTGACCGGATCGGTCAGACGCTGTACCTGTCAGCGACGCCCGGGCCGTATGAGCTGCGCCAGACCAGCGGTGAGGTGGTCGAGCAGGTCATCAGGCCGACTGGCCTGATCGATCCGGAGGTGATCGTCAAGCCGACGAAGGGCCAGATCGACGACCTCGTCGGCGAGATCAGGGAGCGGGCGGAGAAGTCCGAGCGGGTGCTAGTCACGACGCTGACGAAGAAGATGGCCGAAGACCTCACCGACTACCTGCTCGAGCTGGGCATCCGGGCCAGGTACCTGCACAGTGAGGTGGATACGCTGCGGCGGGTGGAGCTGCTGCGCGAGCTCCGGCTGGGCGAGTATGACGTCCTCGTCGGCATCAATCTCCTGCGCGAGGGGCTGGACCTGCCCGAAGTGTCGCTAGTGGCAATCCTGGACGCCGACAAGGAAGGTTTCCTTCGGTCCGGCACGTCGCTGATCCAGACCATCGGGCGTGCCGCCCGCAACGTATCCGGCCAAGTGCATATGTACGCCGATAAGGTCACTCCGTCGATGCAGCGGGCGATTGACGAGACCAACCGGCGGCGAGACCGGCAGATTGCCTACAACCGGGCGAACGGCGTGGATCCACAGCCGCTGCGGAAGCGAATCGCCGACATCCTGGACCAGCTCGCCAGGGAAGATGCTGATACCGAGCAGCTGATCGGCGGATCGGGACGGCAGCAGAGCCGGGGTAAGGCGCCGGTGCCGGGTGTCTCGTCCAGGGCACGCGCCGCCGCTGCGGCAGCGGCGGCGGGGGAGAAGGGGGCAGGCGCCGGCCCGGCACGCGCAGACCTGGCCGCCCTGATCGCCGAGCTGACCGAGCAGATGCACACGGCCGCGGCTGAGCTGCAGTTCGAGGTGGCTGCCAGGATCCGGGACGAGGTACGCGAGCTTAAGCACGAATTGCGGGGCATGCAGGCCGCCGGGGTCTGATCACAGGGGCACCCTCGCCCGCGGGCGCGCTTGGCCGGCCGTTGGCGGCGTCGGCCAGACGCTCGGGCCGGTGGCAGCGTAGTGTCGGATAATGCTCGCGAGCCTAGTGGCCGCGCTCATCGCCGCCCTGTGCTACGGGGCCGCTGCCGTGATGCAGGCGATCGCGGTGCGCGCCGCGAGTCGTCGCAGCGCTCAGGAGGCTGGTGAAGCGGGGCAGGGTGTCGACCCCGGCCTGCTGATCCGGATGCTGCGCCAGGGCCTGTTCCTGGCCAGCATCGCGATCGACCTGGTGGGCTTTGTCGCCCAGCTCGTCGCGTTGCGGCGGCTACCGCTGTTCGCCGTCCAGGCGATCATTGCGTCGAACCTGGCCATCACCGCAGTGTTCGCTGCCTGGCTCATGAAGATGCGACTCGCACTGCGCGAGTGGCTGGCTGTGGCCGGGGTGGTGGCCGGAGTGGCGATGCTCGGCCTGTCGGCCGGAGCGCAGGGCGCCGCGCGGGTCGGCTCGGAGTTCGAGCTCGGGCTCATCCTGGCCGTGGTCGCCATCGGCCTGTCCGGTTTCGCGATCGCCCGGCTGCCCAACCCGGTCCGCACTCCGGCACTCGGTGCCATTGCTGGCCTCGGATACGCGGTGCTCGCCGTCTCGGCCCGCATCCTGCCGGGGTTCGCGCCGGCGCAATTGATCAAAAGCCCGGCCACCTATACCCTTGCCGCGGCCGGAATCGTCTCCTTCCTGATCTACGCGACGGCCTTGGAGGGCGGCAGCGTCACGACCGCGACGGCGGCTGTGGTGCTGGCCGAGACCTTGCCGCCGGCGGTGGTCGGCGTGGTGTTCCTCGGCGATGCCACCCGGCACGGGCTGACCGCCGTGGCGGCTCTCGGCTTCGCGCTCGCGGTGCTGTGCGCGATAGCGCTGGCCCGATTCGGCGAGGCGGGCCGCCGCGACGAGGGACGGGCCGAGCCGCAGGCCGGCAAGCTGAGTCCGTCAGTCGGCCACCGGCCAGCATTAGAGCGCCGCGAAGAAGTGCCCTACCAGAGCTGACCCCGCCCTGGCGCAGCGGCTCCGACGGTCCGTGATGTGTCCTGACATTCCCGGCTGATTAGCTGAGACAGCCTGAATCCGGCGCTGCCCTGGCAATCTAGACCTCGTGTCTGCCAAGCACGCAGCCTCGCGCCTGATATCCTGAGACCCCGTGGGTGAGCGGGTTTTCCGCAGGGTCTGACCACGGGAGTGTCATTGGCGATTTCAGGGTATCCCTCACGACCAGCGACAACTAGGCATCTTTTCGTCACCGGTGGCGTTGCCTCCAGCCTCGGCAAGGGGCTCACGGCCTCCAGCATCGGCCGGCTACTCAAATTGCGCGGGCTCCGGGTGAGCATGCAGAAGCTTGACCCGTACCTGAACGTTGATCCGGGCACCATGAATCCGTTCCAGCACGGTGAGGTTTTCGTGACCGACGACGGCACGGAAACCGACCTGGATGTCGGGCATTACGAACGCTTCCTGGACATCAGGCTGCCGGGGTCGGCCAACGTCACGACCGGGCAGATCTACTCCAGTGTCATCGCCAAGGAGCGCCGCGGCGACTACCTTGGCGACACCGTGCAGGTCATCCCGCATATCACCAATGAGATCAAGGCACGGATCCGGGAGATGGCAGGCCCGGAAACCGACGTAGTCATCACCGAAGTCGGTGGCACGGTCGGTGACATCGAGTCCCAGCCGTTCCTTGAGGCCATCCGGCAGATCCGGCACGAGATCGGCCGGGACCGGTGCTTCTTCCTGCACGTCTCCCTGCTGCCCTACATCGGTCCGTCCGGCGAGCTCAAGACCAAGCCCACGCAGCACTCTGTGGCCGCGCTGCGCAGCATCGGCATCCAGCCGGATGCGATCGTCTGCCGGTCCGACCGGCCGATCAGCGACGGCCTGAAGCGCAAGATCAGCCTGATGTGCGACGTAGACGAAGAGGCCGTGGTCTCCGCGCCGGATGCCCCGTCCATTTACGACATTCCCAAGGTGCTGCACGCCGAGGGACTTGATGCATATGTCGTGCGTCGGCTGGGATTGCCCTTCCGTGACGTGGACTGGACCGACTGGGACGACTTGCTGCGCCGGGTGCACCGGCCGGCCAGAACTGTCACGATTGCGCTGGTCGGCAAGTATGTGGACCTGCCCGACGCCTACTTGTCGCCGGCCGAGGCGCTGCGGGCGGGCGGGTTCGCCCACGACGCGGCTGTCAATATCCGGTGGGTAACGAGCGACGATTGCCAGACTCCCGACGGCGCGGCCCGCCAGCTGGCCGACGTGGATGGGATCCTGGTGCCCGGTGGCTTCGGCGTCCGCGGCATCGAGGGCAAGATCGGCGCAGTCCGGCACGCGCGCGAGAACGGGATCCCGATCCTCGGCCTCTGCCTTGGCTTGCAGTGCATGGCCATCGAGGTGGGCAGGGACCTGGCAGGTCTCCAGGACGCAAACAGCGCCGAGTTCGACCCCGGTACCAGGCACCCGGTGATCGCCACGATGGCCGATCAGGAGGATGTGGTCGCTGGCGAGCGAGACATGGGCGGGACGATGCGGCTGGGCCTCTACCCGGCGGTGCTGGCCGAGGGCAGCCTGGTTCGCGAACTGTACGGGGAGCCGGTCGTGGAAGAACGACACCGGCACCGGTATGAGGTCAATAACGACTACCGGGCCGAGCTAGAGAAGGCTGGCCTGGTCTGGTCCGGCCTGTCGCCCGACGGCCGGCTGGTGGAGTTCATGGAGTTGCCGCGCGAGGTACACCCGTTCTTCGTGGCGACGCAGGCTCATCCGGAGTTGCTGTCACGGCCGACCCGCCCGCATCCGCTGTTCAGCGGCCTGGTGTCGGCCGCGCTCGAGCGAAGCCGGGCAATCGGAGTCGGGGGGGTCGTGACCGCTGCCGCGGTCCGGCCCGTGGCCGGCGCCTGAGCCGTCGCATGGCTGAACTGCGAGACGAGCCGGGCAGTTGGCCAGTCGCGCGATCGACGGTGCTGGCCGACGGCAGGATCGTCACTCTGCGGCAGGACGACGTGCAGCTACCCGACGGTGAGCATGTCGTCCGCGAGGTCGTAGAGCACCCAGGGGCCGTCGCGGTGGTGGCCATGGACAGCGACGGCCGGGTGCTCATGATCCGCCAGTACCGGCACCCGGTCCGGGCGATGCTCTGGGAGCTTCCGGCCGGGCTGCGGGACGTGGCTGATGAGCCGCCGCTGGAGACGGCACGGCGCGAGCTGCTCGAGGAAGCCGGCTACCAGGCCTTCGACTGGCAAGTGCTGGCCGACTACCTGTCCTCGCCCGGCATCAGTACCGAGCAGGTGCGGGTGTACCTGGCCCGGAAGCTGACCGTGGTCCCGGACGGACAGCACGAGTATGTTCGGCAGCACGAGGAGGCCTACCTGACGACGGCCTGGGTACCGCTGGCGGAGGCCGTCCAGGCGGTCCTGGCCGGGCAGGTGCGCAACGGAGTGGCGATTGTGGGTATCTTGGCCGCGTACGCGGCTCATGAGGCCGGCTTGCGTGCCTCCCTCCGGTCTAGTGAGCCGCAGACTCAGTGATTACCGGCACGCCCTGGCGGCGTGCGCCAGCCGGCGAGGGCCGGGCAGCTCGGCACGCGAGGAAAGGACACAGGGCCAATGAAGGTCGGCGTTCCTAAGGAAGTCAAGAACCATGAGTACCGCGTGGCGATCACGCCCGCCGGAGTGCACGAGTTGGTGCGGGACGGGCACGAGGTGTACGTGCAGCACAGCGCCGGCATCGGCTCATCGATCCCGGACGACGACTTCGTGGCGGCCGGCGCCACGATCCTGCCGTCGGCGGACGACGTCTGGCAGGTTGGCGAGCTGATCCTGAAGGTCAAGGAGCCGGTTGCCGAGGAATACCACCGCATGCGCAAGGACCAGGTGCTCTTCACCTACCTCCACCTCGCGGCTAGCCGGCCCTGCACGGACGCGCTGCTGGAGTCCGGCATCACCGCGATCGCGTACGAGACGGTGCAGTTGCCCGACGGCTCGCTGCCGTTGCTCGCGCCGATGTCGGAGGTGGCGGGCCGGATGGCGCCCCAGGTCGGTGCCCATCACCTGCAGCGCGATGGCGGCGGCCGCGGCGTGCTGATGGGCGGGGTGTCCGGCGTCTACGCGGCCAAGGTAGTCGTGCTCGGGGCCGGAGTGTCCGGCATGAGCGCGGCCGCGATCGCCCTGGGCATGCAGGCTGAGGTGCTGCTGGTGGACAAGAACATCGCCCGGCTGCGCCAGGCGGACGCGATCTATCAGGGCCACTGCCAGACGGTGGCGTCCAATGCCTACGAGATCGAGCGCGCCGTGATCGACGCGGACCTGGTCATCGGCGCGGTGCTGGTTCCGGGTGCCAAGGCCCCGATGCTGATCTCCAACGACCTGGTGTCCCGGATGAAGCCAGGCTCAGTTCTGGTCGACATCTCGATCGACCAGGGCGGCTGCTTCGAGGACAGCCGTCCGACGACGCATGCGGACCCGACCTACCGGGTGCACGACTCGGTGTTCTACTGCGTGGCCAACATGCCCGGCGCGGTACCGCACACCTCCACGTACGCGCTGACCAACGTCACCCTGCCCTACGTGGTCGAGATCGCGAACCGGGGCTGGCGCGAGGCGCTTCGCCGGGACCCGTCGTTCGCGCCCGGCCTGAACACGCACGAGGGCAACCTCACCTGCGCACCGGTAGCGCAGGCGCATCACCTGCCGGCCGTCAGCCTTGCGGAGGTACTCAGCTGACCACATTCGCCCGTGCTATCGGGCGCTATCTCGATCACCTGGCGGTAGAGCGCGGCCTCGCCGAGCACACGCTGCAGGCTTACCGGCGCGACCTGCGGCGTTACGCCGCCACCCTCGCGGCGGCCGGGCGAACCGAGATCGAGCAGGTCAGCACGCAGGATGTGGCAGATTTCCTGGCCGGACTCCGGGAAGGTGACGAGAACCACCCGCCGTTGGCGGCAAGCTCCGCCGGGCGCACCGTAGTGGCGGTCCGCGGCCTGCATGCCTTCGCGCTGGCAGACGGCATGACCGCCAGCGATCCGGCGAAGGCAGTCCGGCCGCCGGCGCCGCCCCGCCGGCTGCCCAAGGCGATCTCTATTGCCGAGGTGGAGCGACTGCTGGCGGCGGCCGGCGCCGGCCAGGCCGGGCTGCGCGACCGGGCGTTGCTCGAGCTGCTGTACGGGACCGGCGCGCGCATTTCGGAGGCGGTCGGTCTCGATGTCGATGACGTGGAGCTCTCCGGCGAGTCACGGGCGGAGTCAGTGGCCGGGATCGTCAGGCTGAACGGCAAAGGCGGCAAGCAGCGCCTAGTCCCGGTCGGCAGCTTCGCGCGGGACGCGGTCAATGCGTACCTGGTGCGGGCCCGGCCCGCGCTGGCTGCGGCATCCCGGCGCGGTCAGCCAAGTCCCGCGCTGTTCCTGAATGCCCGCGGCGGCCGGCTCACCCGGCAGGGTGCCTGGGGCGCGCTGCGGGCGGCGGCGAGCCGGGCCGCGCTCGCCGAGGTGTCACCGCACGTGCTGCGGCACTCGTTCGCCACCCACCTGCTCGACGGCGGCGCGGACGTCCGGGTGGTACAGGAACTCCTCGGCCACGCGTCGGTGACCACGACCCAAGCCTACACCCTAGTGACCGTGGACAAGCTGCGCGAGGTGTATGCCGGCGCGCACCCGCGCGCGGTCGGCTAGCGGCCGGGCACGTGCGCATGTGTTTCATTTGCTCCTCGCACGGTGTGGCGGCTTGCCGGCCACGGCCGCAGCGCCTAGAGTCGCTGTTCCAGTGAGCGCATTCGCGCTAGCCGCCGGGAGGTGCGGTCGCTGTGTCAGCATCCCAAATCCTCGAGGCCAGGCCCGGCCCGGTAGGACCGACCGGGCGGCCGGTGCCGGTGTTTCCCGAGCCAGAGCCGCTGATCGTGCACGGGCCGGCGCGCGTTGCCGCCATCTGCAATCAGAAGGGCGGCGTCGGCAAGACCACGACGACCATCAACCTCGGCGCGGCGCTGGCTGAGCACGGCCGCCGCGTGCTGCTGGTCGACTTCGACCCGCAGGGCGCGTTGTCGGTAGGTCTCGGAGTCCAGCCGCATGAGCTGGACGCGACCGTGTACAACCTGCTGATGGAGCGCAGCCTGACCGCGCACGACGTGATCATCAAGACCCGCGTCGACGGCATGGACCTGATGCCGAGCAATATCGACCTGTCCGGGGCCGAAGTGCAGCTCGTGCACGAGGTGGGCCGGGAGTTCGTCCTCGGCCGGGTGCTGCAGCCGGTGATTCCGGATTACGACATCATCCTCATCGACTGCCAGCCCTCGCTCGGCCTGCTGACCGTGAATGCCCTTGCCTGCGCTGACGGCGTGCTCGTGCCGCTGGAGTGCGAATATTTCGCGCTTCGCGGCGTAGCGCTGCTGATGGAGACCATCGACAAAGTGTCCTCCAGGCTCAGCCCGAAGCTTGCCATCGACGGGCTGCTCGCGACCATGTACGACTCACGCACGCTGCACACCAGGGAAGTGCTGGCCGGAGTCGTCCAGGGATTCGGCGACCTCGTCTTCCACACCGTCATCAGCCGGACGGTGCGCTTCCCTGACGCTACGGTGGCCGGAGAGCCGATAACCAGGTTCGATCCTGCGTGCAACGGCGCCAGCTCCTACCGTGAGCTGGCCAAGGAGGTACTGGATAGGTGGCGTCAGGGCGTTCCCGCGGGTCCCGTTCGCGCCGGGTAAGCCTGCCTGGAGTCGCAGAGCTGCTGCGGCCGCCGGCGCCGAGCCCGGCGATCGAGAGCAAACGGCAAGCGAGCGGCAGGGAAAGCCACTCACAGAAGATCACCGTCTATATGTCCGGAGCCGAACTGATCGACCTGGAACGGGCCAGGCTGGCGCTGCGGTCCTACGGAATCTGCGTCGACCGGGGACGCATCGTCCGGGAGGCAATCATGGTCCTGCTCGCCGACCTGGACGCTCGCGGCGAGACCAGCCTGCTCGCGGAGCGGTTGCGCGAGACCACGTGACGTACGCCGATAGCCTGCACGACGGGGAGGACAGGGACCAGCACGCAGCGGACGAGCCGAGCGTGCCCGGACCGGACGGCGCGGTCGGCTTCCAGGTGCACCTGGACGTCTTCGAGGGCCCGTTCGACCTGCTGCTCGCGCTAATCGCCAAGCACAAGCTGGACATCACCGAGATAGCGCTGTCCAGCGTGACCGACGAGTTCATCGGTTACATCAGGGCGCTGTCCGGCGAGTGGGACCTGGACCAGGCCAGCTATTTCCTGGTCGTCGCCGCGACGCTGCTGGACCTCAAGGCGGCCCGGCTGCTGCCCTCCGGTGAGGTCGACGACGAGGAGGACCTGGCGCTGCTGGAGGCCAGGGACCTGTTGTTCGCCAGGCTGTTGCAGTACCGCGCGTACAAGGAAGCAGCCAGCGTGCTGGCCGGCCGGATGGCCGCCGAGGGACGCCGGTACCCGCGGCGGGTGCCGATGGAGCCGCGGTTCGCCGAACTGCTGCTAGAAGTGCTCATCGGCATCGGGGCCACGGAGTTCGCCGCGATCGCGGCCCGGGTGCTGGCGCCACGCAAGCCGCCCACGGTCTCGACTGCGCACCTGCACGTCCCGCGGACCTCGGTGCGGGAGCAGGCTGAGATAATACTGGCGCGGCTGCGCAGGCTGCGCAGGGCGACGTTCCGGCAGCTTAGCGCCGACTGCGCCGGAACCTATGAGGTAGTGGCGCGGTTCCTGGCCGTGCTCGAGCTTTACCGGGACGCAGTCGTCAGCCTGGATCAGCTAGTCCCGCTGGGTGATCTGTTCGTCTCCTGGACGGATCAGGGTGACCAGGGTGACCTGGGTGACCTGGGTGACCTGGGTGAGCACGGCATTCGACATGATCACGAGGAATACGATGGATAACGGGCTAGCCCCGGCCGAGCCGGCCGAGCCGGCTGCCGGGCTGCGGATGAGCCTGGAAGCAGTGCTACTGGTTGCCGACGAGCCGGTAGGCGAGCGAGCGCTCGCTGAGGTCACCGGGCAGCCGGAGGACGCGGTCGCGGCAGCGCTGGGTGATCTCGCTGCCGAGTACACCGCCGGGCAGCGAGGCTTCGACCTGCGCGAGGTCGCCGGCGGCTGGCGGCTCTATACCAGGGACGAGTGCGCCCCGGTAGTCGAGCGGTTCGTGAGCAGCGGGCAGGAGATCAGGCTCACCCAGGCGGCGCTGGAGACCCTGGCCGTTGTCGCTTACCGTCAGCCGGTCAGCCGCGCACGGGTGTCCGCGGTCCGCGGCGTCAATTGCGACGGGGTCATGCGCACGCTTGTCCTGCGCGGCCTGGTCGAAGAGGCCGGGAACGAGCCGGAGACCGGCGCGATCTTGTTCCAGACGACCGGCTACTTCCTGGAGCGCCTTGGCCTGGCCCGGCTGTCTGATCTACCGGACCTGACCCCGTTCCTGCCCGATGATCTGGATGAGGAACTCGACCTTGGCCATGACGCCACCAGGTAGCCGGCGCCGTCCGCGCCAGCCGCCGGGCGGCCTGAGCCCCGCGGACCTCGCCAGGGCGCGTGCGGCAGCGGCAAGCCTGGGCCCGGACTTTGACTCCGACGATGACTTCGGCAGCGCCGAAGGCTCCGGCGAGCGGGACTCGCTCACTGACGTGCCCGGCGGCGTCCGTCTCCAGAAAGTGCTGGCAGCAGCCGGGGTTGGCAGCAGGCGGCAGTGCGAAGAGCTGATCGCGGCCGGCCGGGTGGAGGTCGACGGCGAAGTGGTGCGCAGGTTCGGGGCCAGGGTCGATCCGAAGCATCAGGTGATCAGGGTAGATGGCCGCCGGATCCCGGCGAGTGAGGACCTTGTCTATGTCGCGCTGAACAAGCCAGCCGGCGTGCTTACCTCGATGTCCGACAGCAGGGGCCGGGCGACCATGACCGACCTGCTCGGCGGCATCGCTGAGCGGCTGTTCCACGTGGGGCGCCTCGACTATGACACCGAGGGCCTGATGCTGCTGATGAACGATGGCGAGCTTGCCCACCGGCTGGCGCATCCGCGCTTCGGCGTGCCGAAGACCTACCTGGCGGACGTACCCGGCCCGGTGCCGCGTGACCTGGGCCGCCAGCTGATCTCCGGGATCGAGCTGGACGACGGCATCGCCAGCGCCGACAAGTTCCGGGTTGTAGAGCAGGCCGGAGGCCGCGCGCTGGTGGAGATTACCCTGCATGAGGGACGCAAGCACATCGTCAGGCGGATGCTCGCGGCCACCGGGCACCCGGTGAGCAGGCTCGTCAGGACTCAGGTGGGGCCGGTTTCGCTGGGCTCGCTGCGGCCGGGCACGACCAGGCGGCTGACGACGAAGGAAGTCGGTGACCTGTACGCCGCGGTCGGCCTGTGACGCCGTCTGGTGCCACCGGCAGGAGCAGGGGGAGACAGGAGGAGACAAGTGGCTGTCCGTGCAGTTCGCGGCGCTGTCCAGGTAGGCGGGAACGACCGGGCTGAGATCCTGGCGGGCACCGCCGAGCTGGTTACCGAGGTGATGAACCGGAATGAGCTGAGCACTGACGACGTCATCAGCGTCATCTTCACCGCGACACCTGACCTGGATGCCGAGTTCCCCGCGCTCGCTGCTCGCAAGCTGGGCTTCCAGGAGGTGCCGCTGTTGTGCGCCGCCGAGATCGACGTGCCGGGCGCGATGCCGCACGTAGTGCGGCTGATGATGCACATCGAGACGGCCAAGCCACGGTCGGCGATGCAGCATGTGTACTTGCATGGCGCCGCAGCGCTCCGGCTGGATATTGCTCAGTGACTGTTCCGGCACCGGCCGGCTCGCCCGGAACCGGCCCGGCCCAGCCCGTCAGCGCCGTCGTGGTGGGAACGGGCCTGATCGGCACATCGATTGCCCTGGCGCTCCGCGACCGGGGCGTCAGCGTGTGGCTGGCCGATCGCGACCCCGCGGCCTCGCGCCTGGCCGCCGACCTCGGTGCCGGGCAGCTCCTGCCGGCTGACGGAGTGCCCGGCGGCCCGGCTGACGTGGCCGTCCTCGCGATGCCGCCCGCCGCCGTCGCCAGTGAGCTGCAGGCCGCCCAGTCCCGCCGGCTGGCGCGCTGCTACACCGACGTGGCAAGCGTCAAGGAGCTGCCGCTGGCCGGTGCCCGCGCTCTGCGCTGTGACCTGACCAGCTACGTTCCCGGTCATCCGCTGTCGGGCCGGGAGCGCTCCGGCCCGGCGGCCGCCAAGGCGGACCTGTTCGTCGGCCGTCCGTGGGTGCTCTGCCCGCAGCCAGAAAACGATGACAGAACCCTTCTTCTGGTAACGGGCCTTGCCAGAGCCTGCGGTGCCGTCCCGGTCTCGGCGACGACAGCTGAGCATGACCAGTGGGTGGCGCTGGTGTCGCACGCGCCGCACGTGGTTGCCGCGGCAATGGCCGCCAGGCTCGAGCTGGCCCCCGCAAGCGCGCTGGCGCTGGCTGGCCAGGGTCTGCGAGACGTCACCCGGATCGCGGCATCGGGCGCGGAGATGTGGCTGCAGATCCTGACCGCCAATGCCGGTCCGGCCGGAGCGGTGCTCCGCGCGGTCGCCACCGACCTGGCCGGGGCCGCGGACGCGCTTGACTGCCTGGCGGCAGGCGGGGAGCAGGCCGCTCAGCACATCGCCGGCCTGCTGGAACGCGGGAGTGCCGGGGTCGGGCGCCTGCCCGGAAAGCACGGCGGGCCGGCCAGAGGGTTCGCGCCCGTCCAGGTCGTGATCCCCGACCAGCCAGGCGAACTCGCGCGGTTGTTCCAGGTGGCGGGAGCGGCGGGCATCAATATCGAGGACATCACCATCGAGCATTCGCCTGGCCTGCCGGTCGGCGTGGCGGAGCTGTGGGTCAGGCCAGAAGGAGTAACCGCGCTGTCTGAGGCGCTGGCGGCCAGCGGCTGGCCAGTTCGCCGGTAACCTTGCCTGGTGACCGAATCAGCTGCCTGGATGGTATCTACCGGCATGGACGAAATGCGGTGTTATGCCGGGCAGCCTGCGCCGGTGATCGCGATGGATGGCCCGGCCGGCTCGGGGAAGTCGACGGCGGCGCGTCGCGTCGCTGCCGAGCTCGGCCTGCGCTACCTGGACACCGGCGCGATGTACCGGGCGCTGACCTGGTGGCTGCTGTGCCGCTCGGTAGACCTCTCCGACACCGCGGCCGTGCTGGCGCGGATCTCCGAGCCGCGGATCTGCGTCGGGACCGACCCCGCGGCCCCGCAGGTCACAGTCGACGGGCAGGATGTGGCCGCGGTCATCAGGACCCGCGAGGTGTCCAACTCGGTCTCTGCGGTGGCCGCGATACCAGAGGTCCGGCGCATGCTGATCGGCATGCAGCGGGGCATCATCGCCGCCGCCGTCGCGGCGGGCGTCGGCATCGTGGCGGAAGGCCGCGACATCGGCACCGTGGTCGCGCCGGACGCGGTGGTGAAGGTCTTCCTTACGGCCAGCGAGAACGTGCGGGCGGAACGGCGAACCGCGGACCTGACGGCCGACCAGGCGGCGACGGTCGACACGACCAGGCGCGAGCAAGCGGCGCGGGACCGGCGGGACGCCGCCCAGATGGTGATGGCTGACGACGCGGTGGAGATCGACACCAGCGGCCTGCCGCCGGACGACGTGGTCCGGCGCGTGGTCGAGATAGCCAGGGCGCGTCAGGTGGTGCCGCATGGCTGAGCCTCTCGAGAGCCAGCCGGCCGTGGCGGCGGTGCCGGTCCTTGCCGTGGTCGGCAGGCCGAACGTCGGCAAGTCGACCTTGGTGAACCGGATTCTGGGCAGCAGGCAAGCGGTCGTCGAGGACACGCCTGGCGTCACCAGGGACCGCGTTACCTACGACGCGACGTGGCGCGGCCGCGCGTTCACGCTGGTGGACACCGGCGGCTGGGAGCCCTCGGTGGAAGGAACTCCGGCGCTGGCGGCGCGGGTGGCGGCGCAGGCTCGGGTCGCGGTGGACGCTGCCGATGCGGTGCTGTTCGTGGTCGACGCGGTCGTCGGCGTTACCGACGCGGACGCGGCCGTTGCCGCGGTGCTGCGCCGCTCCAGGAAGCCGGTGGTGCTAGCGGCCAACAAGGTAGACGACGCGCCGGGCGAACCGGACATCTATTCGCTGTGGTCGCTCGGCCTGGGCGAGCCGGTACCGGTGAGCGCGCTGCATGGCCGTGGTAGCGGCGACCTGCTGGACTCGGTTCTGGACGCGCTGCCGGATGCGCCGGCAGAGCGGGACGACGCCGAGGGCGGGCCGCGGCGGGTCGCGCTGATCGGCAGGCCGAACGTGGGCAAGTCGAGCTTGCTTAACAAGCTCGCCGGGTCGGAGCGGGTGCTCGTCGATGATGTGGCGGGCACTACCAGGGACCCGGTCGACGAACTCGTCGAACTCGGCGGCAAGACCTGGCGGTTCGTTGACACCGCCGGCATCCGGCGGCGGGTGCGGGAGACCCAGGGCGCCGACTTCTTCGCCGCGCTCCGGACGGAGCGGGCACTGGAGCGCGCTGAGGTGGCCGTCGTGCTCGTCGACGCAAGCCAGCCGCTTGCCGAGCAGGACCTGCGGATCATCTCGATGGTGATCGAAGCCGGCCGTGCGCTGGTCATCGCCTACAACAAGTGGGATCTGGTCGACGCCGACCGCCGGGAGCTGCTGGATAAGGAGATTGACCGGCAGCTGCACAATGCCCGCTGGGCGCCGCGGGTCAACGTGTCAGCGAAGACCGGCTGGCATGTGGACCGGCTGGTCCCGGCCCTGGAACAGGCGCTGACCGGCTGGGAGACCAGGGTTGCCACGGGACGGCTCAATGCCTGGCTGACGGCGCTGATCGGGGCGACACCGCCACCGGTGCGCGGCGGGAAGCAGCCAAAAGTGCTGTTCGCGACACAGGCTGGCATCAGGCCACCGCGTTTCGTGCTGTTCACGAGCGGCTTCCTGCAGGCGGGCTACCGGCGTTTCCTCGAGCGCAGGCTACGGGAGGAATTCGGCTTCGCCGGCACCCCAGTGCACGTCACCATGCGCCTGAAGGAGAAGCGGCACAGCCGTGGGGACGCTGACCGGCGCCCGGCGCAGCCCCGGCGCTCGCGGTGAGCCAGCACCACACCGTGGTGCCCGTGTCGCTGCGCAGGTAACCCCACTGCTCCGACAGCGTCTGCAGGAGGAAGAGCCCGTGCCCGTCGGATGCGTACGCGTCGCCGCGGACAACCGGGGCGCTGAGATCTGATCCCGCGTCGGTTACCTCGATCCGCACGCCGCCCGCTGACTCGCCGATCTCTATCGTGATGGTGCCGCCGCTGCAACGCGAGGCGCTGTGCATGACCGCGTTCGTGACCAGCTCAGAGGTGAGCAGGACGGCGTTCTCCAGGGCTGGGTGTAATTCCCCGAGGGCCTTGGCGACGAACGCGCGAGCCTCACGTACGTGCTCCGGGCGGCCGGGGATCGTCAGACTGCCCAGCGCCGCGACGCCTGCGCGGCCGACCGCCACTGACGCGACCGCATAGCTCTCGCCCGCTTCATTCCGCTGACTGGCCGTGACTGACATCCCGGTCGCCCCCTCCCGCGCGGTGCCCCGGAACTGCCAGCTCAAGAACGCCGTATGAGCCATTTCGCCAACATTGACGTGACCCGGCCCAGGCAGCGCGGGCGACGCCTCCCAGGTTCCATAATGCTGCGCGGCCGGCGAGCCACGCAAGTGCATGGCACACATCAGTGCCGCGAAATCGCAGATGGAATCTCACCACGGCAGGCGTTCGTGTATCGTGATCCACGGATCGATGTGAAGGCAGCCAATCTGCATTCTTGTTCAGGCTGCGCTACCAGCTTCCCGCAAAAGAGGCGAGCGCCAGTGTCAGTCGGCCCGACCGTTAGGCGCCGTCGGCTTGGTAGTGAGTTAAGGCGGCTGCGAGAGTCGCGGTCGATCAAGCTCGAAGAGGTCGCCGACCGGCTCGGGCTAGCGCCATCGACCTTGTCCCGGATTGAGACAGGAAAGGCGCCGACGCGGACGGCCTACCTGAACGTGATGCTGGAAATTTACGGCGTCGACGACCCTGGCCAGCGCCAGGTCCTGCTGGAGATGGCCAGGGAGGGCCACCGCAAGGGATGGTGGGCGGTCTGGGACGGCGTGCTGCCTACTGGTTTCGGGATCTACGTCGGGCTAGAGGCTGAGGCCGCATCGCTGTGCGTTTACGAGGCACAGGTGGTGCACGGACTGCTGCAGACAGCGGATTATGCCCGTGCGGTGATGGCGACGGTCCGGCGGCGCCAGACGCCCGACGAGATCGACCGGCTGGTCCAGTTGCGGATGCAGCGACAGGACGTCCTGCTGCGAGAAGATCCGCTGGATCTGTGGATCATTCTGGATGAATCTGTACTTCGGCGCATGGCTGGCCCTTCCGAAATCATGCGCAAGCAACTCGACCATCTCTACGAGGCAAGCCAGTGGCCGAACGTTACCCTGCAGGTACTGGCATTCGAGAGCGGGTTGCACCCTGGCCTCGGCGGCTCGTTTGCCATTATTGAGTTTCCGGACCGTTTCGATCCCGATGTGGTCTACACCGAAGGGGTAACAGGGCAGGCTTACATCGAAGAGCGCGACCGAGAAGTGCGGGCTCGGGCTGAGGCATTTGACTTGCTACGTGCAGCAGCACTGCCGCCAGCCGACTCGGCGCTCCTCATCAGGTCCATTTCCGAGGGAGCGGAAGAATCCACCTGAAAGGAAATCTGTATGTCCGATTATGATGTTTCGAACGTAGTGTGGAAAACGAGCCGTGCCTGCAACAACTCCGCCTGCGTCCAGGTTGCCTACCTGCCGGGCGGCATGGTGGCGCTCCGCGACTCCAAGCACGTGACCAAGCCGGCACACGTCTTCGACCACGAGGAGTGGGCCGCATTCATCACCGGCGTGAAGGCCGGTGAGTTCGATGTGCCGGTGAGCTAGCCCGGGCGGGGCAGAGTAGCGGCCTGGCGGGCTGGGCGGCAGCCCGCCAGGCCGCCGTGGTAATCGTTAGCTGTGGTCGGCTTGGCGGGGCCCGATGGCACCCGGGTCGATGAGGGCCTGGTCGATGAGCGCCGGATCGATGACAGGCTGGGCGAACACGTGCCCGAGCGGCTCCGGCCCGACATACTGCTGACAGCGGCAGTTCTCCTCGGCACATGCGCCAGTGCGAGGATTGTGAAAGCTCAGGTGGTGGCTGCAGCCGCACACGGCCTGCGGCTCGGGCGGGCGCTTAAGCGCTGCGCTCCGCTTCTCTTCCAGTTCGGCCTTGGCAGCGATGATCCGCAGCCTCCTGGCGTGATGCCGCTGCAGAGCGCCGCCTGCCATCGGGCCGACGATGAAGATAAGCCACCAGTCACTCGACAGGAAGCTCAGGATGCCGTGCACGCCGCTATCTTCCCGCAGTTGCGGCGCTAACGGCAAACCCCGCGCAGGCAGTTCCGCGCTCGCCGGGCTAGCGAGCTGCGGGTTCTGGGCTTCAGGCGCGATGCGGACTATCGAACTCGCCGTCGCGCGCCCCGCCGAGAAAGGCGTCCCATTCAGCGCCGGTGAAGATCAGTGCCGCGCCCTCGGGGTCGCGGGAGTTGCGCAGGGCAACATCACCGTCCGCCAGGAACGCGACCTCGACGCAGTTGCCGCCGGTCGGTCCGCTATAGCTGCTCTTGACCCATGGACCGGTGACTCCGCGTGCGCTGGTGCCACCGCTGGTGCCTTTCACGTCGTTCCCTCCAGGTCAGCGAGCATGGTACGGATGAGTTCGGTGGTCTGCTCCGGTGTGCAGCCGGACGTGCTGATGAGATCCATCGCCTCGATGTACCTGTCGACGTCCGCGCGCTTATCCAGGTACATGGCGCCGGTGAGCTGCTCGACATAGACGATGTCGGGCAGGTCTTCGGCGGCGAATCGAAGGATGCTGAAGCTGCCCGGTGCGGCATACCAGGCACCGGTGCGGAGCGGGCATATCTGAATGGTGACCCGTGGCCGACTGGATATGTCCAGCAGGTAGTCAAGCTGGCGCCGCATCAGGCCCGGGCAGCCAACGGTTCGCCGCAACGCGACCTCGTCGATGATGGCCCACAGCCGCAAGCCGGCGGAGGCGAATCGCCGCTGCCGTTCCCTGCGCAGGAAGACCATCCGCTCCGTTTCCTCGGGCGAGTACCGGCCGAGCCGGATGACCGCCGCCGCGTACTCCTCGGTCTGCAGCAGTCCCGGCACGAACTGGGAGTCGAAGCTCCGGATCGTCTCGGCGGACTCCTCGAGCCCGAGGTAGGACTGAAACCACGGAGGCAGCACGTCCTGGTACCGGTGCCACCAGCCTGGCCGGTTAGCCTGGCTGGCTAATGCCAGCAACTGCTGGCGGTCAGCTGAGTCGGTGATCCCGTAGAGGTTGAGCAGGTCGGCGATGTCGATCTCGCGCACTGCGTTCCGGCCGAGTTCGATCCGGCTGATCTTCGATTCCGAACCGCGGATAGCCTGAGCGGCTTCGTGCGCGGTGATATTGCGCGACTCGCGCAGCCGCCTGAGCTGTGTCCCGAGCAGGATGCGGAGCACGGTCGGCGCGGCCGCCCCGTCGGCACGGAACTTGCCAGCGTCCATGCTGCCGGGCGTCAAGCCCTCAGACATCAGCCGCGCTCCCTCTCGGTCTGCCGCATGGGATCTTACTATCACGGCGCGTTCACGCGGAGGTGCCACAATGGTTCAAGCCCTGGGACTGTTTTCGCGCGGGAATTGGAAAGCGCAGCGGGTAATGGACTTGTTCGTCAAACGGCAGTTACTTCATCCTATCGCGAGTTTGATTTCAGGCCAGGCCCGGTTTGCCGGTTCTTGGCAAGCGCCCCGATCGTGCGGCGGGTGCGATCACGTCCGGCTTGGCCACGCCGTACTGCTGGTCCGTAGCGTCCAAGGCGGCCACCCGGGTCGGGGACAGCCGCCCGCTGCGCCCGGACTTCCCGGACTGACCGGCGTCGTGACGATGACTCGGCATGATGGAACTCTAGGCTCCGGCTTGCAGCCAGCGTCAGGCCAGCAGTCCGCGCAGTTCGCGCGCCTGTGCCAGCCGGTGGCGGCGTGGTACCTCTTCGACGCCGTAGGGGTCGGGAGTCCTGAATTCGTCATCGTCGAACCGCGGCACGACGTGCACGTGCAGATGGAACGGCAGATCGTCTGGCTCGACGTTGTTCTGGAATACGAATGATCCTCTCGCGCCGAGCTTGGCCGGGAACGCGGCTGTCAGCCTTGCCACGATCGACATGATCTCAGCCAGCAGACACGGATCGGCGTCCTGCAGGTTCCGGACGTGCGCGATAGGCAGGACGAGTGTGTGGAACCGGTTCCTCGGCCGCTGCGAAAGCGCCGGAAGGACGTAGACGCGGTCCGATGCGGGCACGGCCAGGTCACGGTCGATGTGCCCCGCCCCAATGTCACAGAAGACGCATTCGGCCATCGCGGCAATCTAGCAGCGGCGCACTTTAACAGCGCTGCCCGTCCGGCGCCATGCCTCGGACCGCAAGCCGGTCGCTTCGCTCAGGCTAGACCGCTCGTGCTGGCGGTGGGTGGCTGTGCAGTGTCTTGGTGCCGTCGGGGCTGACTGCGGTGGTGGTGGCGTCGGGGTGCAACGTGAAGGTCCAGCCCCACCGATGAATCGCAATAAGATGGTGGAATCTGCACAAAAGCACCAGGTTAGTGAGGGCGTGGCGGCCGCCGTCCTTGCGGTGGATGATGTGGTGGACTTCGCAGCCGGCGGCGGGCAGGTCGCAGCCGGGGAACCGGCAGTGCCGGTCCCGGCGGCGGACCGCGCGGCGGAGGTGGACGGGGATGGTGTCGGTGGCCTCGGCGATGTCGAGGGGGAGGCTGGCGGGGGCGGCGGGGATGCCGGTTGCCCTGCGGCGCAGCCAGGCGGCCCGGCCGGCCGGGCCGGACAGCAGCGCCACCGCGGCGGCCAGCATGTCGCTCCAGGGCGCCTGCCCGGCTGTGGCGGCCATCGCGGCCTGCAGGTCGTCCCGCCATTGCGGGTTGTCGGGGTCGGACAGCTTGGCGAGCAGGCCGTAGTCGGTCATGCCGGTGATGACGGGCTGGATGACGGCGTCGCACGCCGATCCGGGCCCGGCCGGGGACCCGGTGCCGCCGGCCAGCAGTTCCTGGAGGGTGATGGTCAGTTCGAGGCGGACGGGCTGGCCGGCCCGTTCGGGGAGCTGGTTGTCGGCGGCCAGCAGCCGCAGCATCGCTTCCTCCAGGCCATCGTGCCAGCGCTGGGCCAGGGTGCGGGTGTCTTCGGGGCCGGCCGGGCGGGCCAGGGCGCCGAGCACCGCCTCGGTCGCCGCGGCGCAGCGGGGGGTCAGGTCGCCTTCCAGCCGGCCCGCCCCGTCCAGCGTGGTGGCCAGCCTGAGCCGCCGGTCTT
>JAJYUU010000169.1 GCA_021792405.1 Actinomycetes bacterium | reverse complement strand
CGCGGGTCGCTACCAGGACATGGTCGCCGCCCGACGGGTAACGGTGGTAACCGGCCCGCGCCAGGCAGGCAAGACCACGCTGGTCCAGAGCCGTCTCGGCGGTGGGACGCTGCGGAGCCTGGATGACCAGGGCACCCTGGACTCCGCGCTCACCGATCCCGTCGGCTTCCTGGCATTGGGCCCGCGGCCGCTCGTCATTGATGAGGTCCAGCGAGCGGGCGAGCCGCTGGTCCGCGCCATCAAGCTCGCTGTCGACCACGACCCCTCCCCTGGCCAGTTCGTGCTAACCGGCTCGTCGAACTTCCTGACCGTCCCCACCATCTCCGAGTCGCTCGCGGGCCGGGCTGGGTTTGTCGAGGTGTGGCCCTTCACCCAGGGCGAGATCAGGCGCAAGTACGACCGGTTCATCGACGGCGCGTTCCAGGGGCCCGGCGCGTTCAGCGCCTACCGGCCCGGATCCCTCGGCCGGCAAGAGCTGCTGGAACGGGTCTGCGCGGGCGGTTACCCGGAGGTCCAGCGCCTTGCAGGCCGCCAGCGGCCGGGATGGTTCCGGGATTACGTCCGGACCACGATCGAGCGCGACGTGATCCAGTTGTCGGGCATCCGCAAGGTCGCCGAGATGGGCCAGCTGCTGCGGCTGTTCGCCGCGCGTACCGGCTGCGAGCTAGTCATGCAGAGCATCATCGACGACGCCCCGCTTGAGCGGCAGGCTGTCTACGCCCACCGGGCCTGGCTGGAGACCATCCACCTGCTGACCACGTTGCCAGCCTGGTCACGCAACCTCACCCGCCGGGTCAAAAGACACCCCAAGATCTTCCTGACCGATCCAGGGCTCGCCGCCTGGCTGCTCGGCAAGACCCCTGCCGCGCTCGGTGATCCCGAAGACCCCGCGACGGGTCAGCTTGTCGAAACCTTCGTCTTCACCGAACTCCGCCGGCAGCTCACCTGGGCGGCCACCGACGTCGCTATGTTCCACTGGCAGGACCGCTCTGGTGCAGAGGTTGACATCGTCCTGGAATCGGCAGACGGGCGGGTAGTAGGCGTGGAAGTCAAAAGCCACCAGACCGCCAAGCCCGAATGGTTCCGCTGGCTCGCCCACATGCGCGACGCTCTCGGAGAAAAGTTCATCGCCGGACTCGTCCTCTACGCTGGCAACGACGTCCTGCCTTTCGGCGACCGCCTACTCGCTGCTCCCATCTCCGCCTTGTGGGAGCTATGAAGAAAGCGCGGGAACCCTGACTCAGACTCAGACCGTGCTGGCCGGCAGCCTCAAAGCACGAGCACTCCACGAACCTGGCAGCGAGGTAACGAGATTGGGCGAGTGCGCGGACGCTGGTTTACCGCTCGTAGCCGCGGTTCGCTCGCCTGCGCAGCTGGCATTACTGGCTCACTCATGCGCCGGGGGTCGCATTAATCGCGTCGAGGTCGCGGACGGCGTAGCGGTGGTGCTCCCATACCTCCAGGAGGATCACGTGCAGGCACGACAAGATGGTCTCGGGGTAGTCGGGAGCCCAGTCCGGTTGGCGTTGGCTCCCAGTTTGGCTCTCATGCCGATCAGCCTGAGCTACGCACTGGCCGCCGGTCGAGGCAGCCCGAGCCTCGGCTGACTGGCCGCATGAGGCTCTGATGCCGCGCCAGGCTCAGGCCTGAGTTTCGCCTGCAGGTTGCTGCCAGGGCGTGAGCACGTCCTGCTCGAGGATCGTCACGGCAGCCTCACGCGCCTGAGTTGCCGGCCAGGTGACGGTCGGCGTCGTCGAGGAGCAGCCGGGCGACCTTCGCGTCGGCGGCCACGCGCTGGAGCTCAGCCGCCTCTAGTAGCGTGGCGATCTTGTCCCGCCCCGGCTGCCAGGTCACGGCATGCCCGCATCGGGCAAGACCGGTACCAGAGGGCGCCTGGTCACTTCGGCGTGGAAACCGTCCTCGCCTTCCCGCCACCAGATCGGCGACCGCACTGTGACACTGACTTCCCTGGCCAGCCGCCCGCCGGCCCGCTGGGCGGCCTCGTCAAGCTCGTCGCGGTCAGGTCACCGATGACCAGCACGTCGATGTCCGCCGGGGCACGGCCCGGCTCTCCTTCGTACCGGGCCGCCCACGACCCAAACAGATACGCCGCTTCGATGCGCTGGACGGGAGCAGGCTCCTCGGCGACCACCTGGCGCGGCCCGAACGAGCGCACCAGCAGTTTCGTCAGCGGGCCTGTCAGCGGCGAGTCGGCCGTGCTCACCAGCCGCGTGCTGCCAAGCCTGCGCGACGACGCCACCCCGGCCTCCTCCGCCCTGGCCATTTCCCGCTGCGCCGACGACAACGAGCAGCCGGTCCGGTCCGCTAGCTCGGTCAGCGACCACTCCCGGCCCGGCGACAGCAGCACCAGCGTCAGCAGCTCGGCCTGCAACCGCGACCGCGGCGACGGCAGCAGCGGCGGAGCAGGAGCTTGCCTGACACGCAATATGCCTCCCGTGATACGCAAACATGCACCGACACGACAAGCGCCTGGCCTTTCAGGTCGGCCAGATTCTGGCTCGCGCTCACGGATGTCAGGCCTCATCCGCTCGGCGTCGAGACGTGTCGGTACTCCGCAAGCGACGGCTCGCCGGATCGCCATATCTGCACAGCGGTTCGCCGGCTCCGTCACCGGCCGGGAAGACCTCGACGACTCCCGGTACCGGATCGCCGACCTGGTGGGTCACCGGCTAGCGGGCCGCGACGTGCATGCTCTGGCCGCGAGGGTTTTCACTCACCTTGCGCGCTTTCTCAATCGTGATCAATCGTTCATTGAATACATGCTGCGAACTGGAAACCTTCTTCGACCGGCCAGCGCAGCCCGGCGGCGCGGATCAGCCGGGTCATCCCGGCGGGCTGACCCTCGGGCACATAGCGGTAGTGGTAAGCGAGCTCTCCGGTGCGCAAGTGGCGGCGGATCAGCAGGCTGTGCCGCGCGATGCGGTGGCGACCTGCGCCCAGGCGTACCACCGCTGGCCCTTGGATCCCTGCCCGGCCGAGCGGACCTCCCACCGCCGGTCATCGTCCAGCAGTGCCCTCACGGTTCGCGCGCAGGTGAGCGTGAGGCCGCGGGCGAGGGTGAGACGGAAGCTGGAACGGACCCGCAGCACGTACCCCTGGCGGTGTTCCTCCAGATGCTCCCGCAGCCCGGTGCAGTTCCCGTAGATGCAACGTCGGGGAACCATGCGGCGCCCGCGAGTGTCATCCCTCGGGCCCGTTTCGACGCCGAGCTAGGTGTCTTTGGCTCCTAGTTTGGCTCCCGGCGGTCAGCGGTTCTAACGATAAGAACAGTTCGGGCATGCTGATTCGACCGAATAGAGGGATTGCTCGCAGGCAATACGTCATAATTTGGAAAACAATATCGAAATAATTCAGCCAACTGCGACGCCGCGCCCCGAGCAGGACTCGAACCTGCGGCCTACTGCTTAGGAGGCACACCCGAGCGTTGCCCGGCATCGCTGGGTGTCGCCATATATCGTCCTGACCTCTGGAGGCCGACGTCCAGCGATGTGTGACGACGCCCAGCGTCTGCTGGTGTTGGCTCCCAGTTTGGCTCCCCCAGACTCGACGCCAGGACACCGCACCCGCGCTGTCAGAGCCAGCCCTGTCCTACTGCTGTACTACTATGATGTCATGGCTGTCCGCAAGAAGCGCTCCATATCGCTGCCGCCCGACCTGGACGCCGAGATCGCGGAGGCTGCGGCCGAGGCCGGTGTCAGCTACAGCGCATGGCTGGCCGATACCGCTCGGAGGGAGTTCACCATCCGGGCTGGGCTTGCCGCTGTCGGCGAATTCGAGCGCGAGCACGGGGCGTTCACGGTGGCGGAGATCGCTGAGGCTGACGCGTGGGCCACCCGGGCGCTTGAGCGTTCTGGCGGCTCCGGTGCGCGGCGCCGGAGCGCCTAAGGTGGGCGTCACCTACGACGCCGGGGCACTGATCGCCGCCGACCGCGGCGAGCGCCGCATCTGGGCTCGGCACCGGGCGCTGCTAGCCCGGCGCGTCGTGCCGGTCGTGCCCGCGCCGGTCGTCGCGCAGGCCTGGCGCGGATCGGCCCGCCAGGTGCAGTTGCCGAGGCTGCTGGCCGGGTGCGACGTCGAGGCACTCGATGACGGCCGGGCGCGTGCAGTCGGCGCGCTGGCGACGCGGGCGGCATCCACGGACATCGTTGATGCTGCTGTGGTCGAGGGCGCATTACGCCGCCGCGACCTGGTCGTCAGCTCCGACCCAGCGGATCTGCGGGCCATCGCGTCCGCCATCGGCGCCAGGCTCCAGATCGACCACCCGTGACACCCGGCGCAACGTCACGCGCATCTGTCTCCTGGCCCGGCAGCGGTTAGCTAGCCACCGTGCAAGCCTCTGACCTGCGCCCCGAGCAGGACTCGAACCTGCGGCCTACTGCTTAGGAGGCAAACCCGAACCAGGCCAGACAACGCTCACCGTCGCCCTACGTCGAGCTGACCTGCAACGACAATCGCCTGACGACGCCTGACGCCGCCCGGCACCTGCTGACGTTGGCTCCCAGTTTGGCTCCCTCATTAGGTCCGCTAAGCAGCCGCCACAACCACGGCGATCCTCCGTCTGCCGACATCGTGGCCACCCGCATCTCCCCCGACGACCTAACCAAAATCGAGCGTCTAGCCGCCCGCCTGGACGTCCAGCAGTCCAGCCTCATCCGCGGATGGATCCTCCAGCCTCAACGCGCACTACACCGTCAGCGCACACCAGCTGAGCACTCAGCTAGCGCGGCTCGATGTGATTCTCGCGGTCGGTGGAATCGACGGGCCCTTCTCACGCTTCCGGTACAGCGCCTGCGGCACCAGCGGTGGCAACCATCGGCGTCTGCACTGCCCGAAGCCTATAAGTTTTCCTTTCGACATTGTCGAGCCACAGGACCAAGTTGTAGGCACCCGCGGTAGGGATCTGAACGTTCGTTAGCGTCACGCCGAACGGGATAAGCCCGGGCTCTCCGAACTGTGCCTCCAGGCTGGGGGCAGCGCGGAAACGAGCCTCGACGCTCACGGGCAGCTCCTGCTCGTCAGGTCCGCGCAACCCGATGCGGATCGTGTGGTCGCGCATCGTGTCAGGAAAAGGCAGCTCCAGCACTGCTGCTACACCCAAGGTTGCCAAGTTCGCCGGGAAGGTCGGGAAGCGAAGGAGACTGAAGAATCCTCCATTTACATACAGTTTGGCGTCCGGCGTGCCGGCGACGTGGTCGGCAGCGAAGAAGGCGATGACGGATGTCTGGCTGATAGATGCTGGCGACTCTGGTGCTGCGGTAGACTCTGTCATACACTAAGGCTACGCTCTGTATTACACGACGTCAAGTGGGACGGAGTCGGTGTGCTGGACATCCACCGGTACGAGCTCATCGACTGGGACGACCCGGAGATCGATGACAACCCGGAAACGAACAATCTGCTGCACTGCCAGCAGGCAGACCACCTGGGCGGGCAGGCCGAGACGATCGTCTATGAGATCTTCTACTACGGGCCCTGGGCAGAGGTCGAGTTCACGATGCAGACTGCTGAGTACGCGGTAGTAGGAATGGGGCTAGCAAACATCTGGCTCGTACTGCTCGAGGACTCGCCCAAGCGCGGCGACTGGCTACGTCCGGTCACCGGCTGGCCTGCGGAGCCGCCCGAGATTCGCGAGTGGGAGAAGGCGACGGGTCAGACGTGGAAAGGGAAAAGATGACGATCGATCGGCCTCAGGGGCTCATCGAAGGGTCTGGACGACGCGGCGAGAACCGTCGGCTGGACCAAATGATTTCAGCCCGACTTGATCCAATACTTGTCGCTGCGCTAAAGGACTACGCCGCAAAGCATGGCGCCTCCATGAGTGATGTCCTGCGCGAGGCAGCACTTCTGCTCCTTGAGCGCGAAGAAGCACAGAAAATTATAACCTTCCGTGTTAGCGTTACCAATGAACATCGTGCGGGAATCGCGCGGGAGTCGTTCAACAAAGAGATCAGCGTGGCTGTCTGACCAACTCATTCGTGCCTCGCCGAATGCCAGAGCCCCCATTGAAGGACGCCGTTTATTCGCCTGACTATCCTTCTGACGCGCTCGACTTGGTCGAAACTGGGCTCGACTGTCTCGCAGGCCGCTGCCAGGTGAGTCTCCGTCGTGTGTCAACCTCGGTTGCTCGCGAAGTGCTGTCCGTATGGCGTCGGCCTGAACGGCCAGGGCGTGCCGCATTTGGTTGCCAGTACGCGCAGCGTTGTGTCCGATCTCAGTGCGCCGACCAGAATCCGAGCGACCCTCAAATACCAGCCTCGTCGCGACGTACTCCTCACCCATGTGGGACAGCACCAGGGTGGCCCCAATGACGAGATCTTCGCGGATGAAAACGCAGCTTGCGTACTAGTGGGTAGACGCCGATGTCGTCGTGGTTGAGTTCTGGGCCGTGAAACCGTGCTCTGCCCGGAGAAAGCCCAGCCGGAGGGCCGCTTCAGAGGCAAAGGTCTTGACGCGGACATATGAGCATTCAGCCCATTCACTTGCGGTGATGGGTGGCGCGGTCTTGTGATCCGTGGTTACGGGGAGAACGCCTGGGGCGGCGGTCGCCAGGGGACGCCGAGCATGAGCTGGTGCAGGACGTCCATCGCGTTGTGGCCGTGCTTGCCGAGGCGGTCCTGGGTTACGTCGTCGCTGGTCAGGCGGCCGGAGATCTTCTGCTGGGTCTTGAGCGGGCGGACGGCGGCCTGGGCGAGCTGCCTGTCCTGCGCCGCGAGCCGCCCCGCCTGCTCGCGGATCAGCGCGTCACGCGGATCTTCCGGCAGCGGCGCATCGGTCACAGTCGCCAATCATCCAGCTGGCCGCAGGCCGCTGCCACGCCAGCACCAGGGCCGCCGCCGAAACGTAACCGGCAGTCACCCGGCCCAGCCAAAAAGCGAGAGCCCGCATGCTTTCCGCCATGGGAAACTGTGCGGATGCCAGATCAGACCGGGCCAACACCTGACCCGTTCGTCAACGCCACCCTGGCCCTGAGCGACGACGAGTTCTTCGCGCTCTACGGTCCCTGGACGCCCATGACACCGGAAGAAATCGGCGAGATGCTCAGCGGCTGCCCCGCCGGCTGGCACATCGCCGGAGGACGGGCCGCCCGGGCCGGCGCCGCGGCCACCCGGCACCATGACGACACCGACGTGGTCGTGCTCGCCAGGGACCTGGACGCGATCCGGGCGGCGATGCCCGGCTGGCACCTGTGGGAGAACATCAACGGTGCCTTCCGCCCGCTGCTCCCCGGCATCCCCGGCCGTCCCGAGTGCCACCAGGTCTGGGTGCGACGCGACGCGCGATCGCCATGGCGGCTGGAGTTCCTCGTCGACCGGGCAAGCACCGCCGAGGAGTGGGTGTTCAAACGGGACCACTCCGTGCGCGTGCCGTGGGACCGGGCGCTCCACCAGATCGACGGCGTGACGTACCTGAGACCGGAACTTGCCCTGCTCTTCAAGGCGGGACAAGACCGGGAAGACCTCGCCGCCGCACGCCTCACCGCCGAGGGACGCCAGTGGCTGGCAGCGACCCTGGAGAGGCTGGGACACACCACCTGGGCAGAACTGACCCGCCACAGCCAATAGCCGGTGAACAGGAACCCGGCATCTCACCGCACGTGAATGGGCTGAATGCTTTCATATGAAACGGCTTGTCAATCTTTGCTGTGACAGTGAGCCTCTGTCGGGTGGATTGTGCTCTCAGGGATTGATGTGACGTTGTTTCGCTGCATGGCGGGGCGGCCTCGCCGCGTGCGCGCCTTCTGGGGGTGCGCGGCGGGCGGGCGCCTGGAGGCACTTGGCGCGACGCGCGTCGAGTGGGACTACCCCCAGGACGCGGACTTCATAGTTCTCGCCGACCCAGACGGCAACCTGTTCTGCGTGATCAACACCCGCGACTGACCTGATACGGTCCAGCGTCCCGCGTGCGCCGTGACCCGGTCATCGGCAAGATCGCCAGCTTGGCGGCGCACCGTCGGCGGCATGACCGGATGTCTCGTTCTCGTTAGTCTCTCATCACTATGCAGCCCGCACAGTAACCATCACGATCTACGCACGCGTGCATAACGGCTTCGATCTGTAGTGGGAGTTCGGTTAGTGCTTTCCCTTGTCACGCTGGCCGTCGATCTGACGAAGTGACGCGACAAGCTCGTCGAAAGTAGTGCCTCGTGTCGCTGCGTTGCCGATTGACGCATCTCGTCGTCGGGACCTGTACCGACGCCAGCGGCCCGTTGAGCTGTCCGTGACCGACAGGCGCATGCTCGTGTCCGGCCGCAACCCCGGATGAGAGCCATGCGCACTGCTGGTCCACGGCTGAGGCGCATCTTCGACTCGAGTCGCGTGCCGGCTTCCGACGTCGCCGGCCGGCTGCCCGGGATCTTCGAGGACCATAACCTCGTCGGTCCGGAAGACGCCGGGTTTCGGGAGATGGCCCGGCGATCGCGGCGACCCCGTCTGCACGGCCCGGTTCGCCCACCTGACCAGCCGCGAGCACAACAAGCTATCCACCGGGCAAGCCCACGCAGCCCTCGCAGCCTCCGCTGCTGCGCCAGCTGCACGCCGTCATCACCACCGGCCAGCGATGTGACCCCGTCATCGCCGCCAGGACGTTCGCCTGGGAGCGCCGCGACGGCCTGCGATCTGGTCTGGACAAGCAGCGGGGGATGTTTAGTTACCGGCTGCCGGGATGGGATCGCGCGGCTTGCCGAGGCGGAGAATCAGGAATCCGGGTTCTGCGGTCAGCTTCCGGTAGTCGTCGGGATGGCGCTCCCGCATGGTGTCTTCGGGCAGTGGTTCGATGACTTTCTCGTTGAGGAATCCGGCGCTGGTGGCATAGCCGCACAGCGCGCTGAGCGGCTCGCGCCAAAACCGCACTGGCTGGTCGCCCGACGGGGTGTGCCAGACGTCGGTCTCCAGCCTCACGTCGAAATAGGATCCGCCCTTCCGCAGCCAGTCCGTGGTCGGGTGCTGAGTGGATAGCACCAGCGCGCCGCCTGGGCGCAGTACACGGCAGAACTCGGCAAAAGCGGCAGCGCGATCAGCGGCGTAGTGAATGGCGAGCGCGCATACGATCAGGTCGAACACGCCGTCGGGGTAGGGCAGCGGCTCGCCGAGGACGGCCTGAACGACCTGGGCTTGGCCTGCGACGCGGGTGCGGGCTAGGTTCACCATCACCGGGCTGGCGTCAAAAGCCGTCACGACCGCGCCGCGCGCGAGCAGTTCCTGCGTGTACAGGCCCGGCCCGCACGCGGCGTCCAGGACGCGCAGGCCGCGGACGGGTCCCAGCGAGGCCAGAACCGCCGGACGGTCGTAATGGGCGTTGTACGCGCTGTCCGCCGCCCGCTGCTCGTAGTCGCGGCCCATCGCGTCATAAGCCGACCACAATTGCTCATCCACGCAAGAACGATATAGGCCTGCCTCAGGTCCCGCACGTCTCGCGAGGAACAGCATCTGGCTCCGCCTCGCCGCTACGGACACGCCTTGCAAGTGCGGGCGGCACGGATGCTCGACGCCGGCAAAGCCATCTGGCTCAGCGACGTCCGTTTCCACGGCCGTGAGAACGCACGCCCCGCGGCAAAACCGTGCATTGACCCGCCTAGTCGGCACCGGCTTCGATGGTGTGGTGGCTGCGGCTGTAGCGTCGGCCGGGTGATGCCGGTAACCGTTGCTGCATTGATCGACCCGACTGAGGCTGAGCTGGCCGACGTGACCGCGGTATTTGACCAGTACCGGCAGCATTACGACCATGCGGTGGTACCTGGCCGGGCGCTGGCGTGGCTGAGGCATCACATCGATAACGTTCTTCAGCTTCCGTATGGGGAGACTTTGCAGATCGTCCATAACGGCGGATCGGTGCGCGCCTCAGACACCGAATGGGGGCGACGTTGTTGCGCCGGTCCCTTAGCTGAAGATCTGGTCCATTACCTCGGCGCCCTGCGTCAGCGCGGGTCGGATCTCGTGGCGGTAGACGAGTTCTGTGGTGGCCGTCCGGTCGTGGCCGGCCAGCAGGGCAATGCTCTCCACCGGCACACCGCTTGCCGACAGGACCGACACGAACGTGTGCCTCATGTCCCTCGGCGCCCAGTTCGGTCCCAACCCCGCCTTCACCATGATGCGGCGGAAGGCGC
>JAJYUU010000015.1 GCA_021792405.1 Actinomycetes bacterium | reverse complement strand
GGGTGCGCCGGGGCGCTGCTGCAGCGCGGGCCGGGGCGGCCGCTGCGCCGGCGGTGGCGGCGTTAGCGCGGTAGCGGACGGGGCGGCCGGGCTCGCGGGCGGCCTCGCCCCGGGTTTCCAGGGTGGCCAGCGCGTTCCCGACGGCTCCGGCCGAATGGCCCAGCGCGCCGGCGATCTTGCCGGGCTTCCAAGCGCCGGGGTTGGCGGCCAGCCAGCCGGCCACCTTGCGGCGCAGCTCACCTTGGCCGAGCCGGCCCGCGGCGCGGGTGCGGGCCGGGCCGGCCGTGGCGGGCGGGGTGGTGGTCATCTCGGGTCCTCCGGTGATGGTCGGGCGGTCGGGCCGTTCAGGAGGCGGCCAGGTCGCTGGCGAACGTGGTCAGCAAGGTGGCCAGCCGGGTCGGGTCGTATGCCAGGGCGTCGGGGTCGAGGGCGGCCAGGCCGGCGCGGCTCATGATCAGCAGCGCGCCGTCGCCGGCGTAGCTGTCGCGCCAGGCCCGCTCGCCGACCACCCGGACCTCGCGGCCGTGGCAGATGAGATGCGGGTTTCCGGGCTCCGTCAGCAATTGCCGTGCGTCCCGCGTGGTGACAATTATCAGGTCGTCCATGACATTACCCCTTACGTGAATGGCAGGCGTGGCCATTGCCGTTTCCCGTATTTCCTTGTGCACGTCGAGGCTAGCTCTGCGCGGGCCGTGCATCAACCCTTTTCGCCTCGAATCCGGGCCGGTTTTCATGATTCTTTGCCAGCGGGAAATGGTGGCGCGCCGACGAGTTTCCGCGCGGCCGTGAATTGCGGCCATTGGCGCCCGGTCAGCCTTACCGGGCGCCGGCCTTGCCTGCGGACCTCGCCCGCAGCCGGGCCCTCACGAGGCGGGCTCACCTGCGCGAGCATGCCGCAGTTCATCGGCACCACGTTCCCGACCACCGCACCCCAGGCCACGAGCCGCCCGCCGCCGCCGCACCGCCAGACAATCGTCTTACAGCCTTGGTGCTGTATCAGTCTGGGAGTCCATCGGAATGTTCAGATCGCCCGCACGCTGCGGGCTTTCGCGGCCGCTGGGCATTCCGGTGTCAGCAGGCAATCGCATATTCAATGGGACTGGCTGGCGGACAGGAAACCGGGCCGGTTCGCTGATTCCGGCGAAACGAGCCGCGAATTCCCTTCAGTGCGGCGCGGCGGAAATGTTCGTGGCTGAAGAACATAGTCAGCCGCCATGAATTCCGCATCGACAATGTTAGCGTGCCTTTTCCTGGTCCGGGAATTATCTTCGCGGGCCTGCCGGGACGGGGCCTGCGTTCCCGGCCGTCACCAGAGCCGCCGGCGAGGGCGCTGACGTGCATGGCGCAACGGCGCCGAGTCCCCGGCGCCACCCCCGCCGCTTCCTGAGCACGCCAGGCCACGGGGACGGACCTAGCCGCGCGAGAATTCGCCGGCTTTGGCCGGTGGCGGCTTCATCGCCGCCAAGGATGTCAGCACCTGCGGCTACCGTCGGCATCAGTGAACAGACCGACGCCCACAGAGGCGCTGGCGGAACTGGTGGCAACCGAGCGGTCCCGGCCGCCCGCGGAACTCCGCGTCGTCCTGGCAGAGATCTGGCCCGAACTGCACGCGCCCCTCCGGAACTATGAGTCCGCAGCCCTGGTGGCGCTATTCCGCCGCGCCGGGTTTGTCAGCGACGGGCCGCCGCAGCCTGGCGGGGACTTGCTGGTCTACCGGGGCGAGCCAGCCGACCCGGCCAGTCCTGGCATCGCCTGGTCGACCGACGAAGCGGTCGCCACTGACTACGCGCGCCGTTACAGCACCGCCGGGCAGACCCGGCTGCTTCAGGCAACCGCGCCGCCGATGGCGGTGCTGGCGCGCTTTGCTGCCGAGCCGCGCCCGCCTGTGCCGGAACTGATCGCCGCTGTCCTCGCAGCCGCAGCCGGCCGGCCGGTGACGGCTGCCGAGCTGGGCATGACCGCCAGCGACCAGCCGGCCGATCTTGGCCTGCACCTGCCCACCGCGTGGCGCGCCGGCCACGTCAGCGACCCTGCGCGCCAGGCCCTTGTTGGACATGCCGACCTCGTCTAGCAGCGCCCGCAGCCGCAGATTCGCCGCTCGTGGCCCTTGCGGCACCGCAATGCCCCTTCCACCAGCCGTGGACGCGATCAGTTTGACATTCCCACAGGCTCCGGGCCCGGTCGAGCCGCATTCACACACCCTGTTCACACATCTGCCCCCGCCGCCAACCTCCCGCAGCGAGCCGCGTCTGTTATTGGCTGACGGTCATGGCAATGGCGGTGCAAACGGCCCGCGTCGCGGCGCAGCTACGCGAGGCCGCCCGTGAAATGGCGCGTCTGGCCCTCCGCCGCGCCCAAGCGGAATCGGGCCAGGCAGGACTGCCGGGCGGGCGCGCGACCCTCGCCGAAGACGAAACGCTCGGTCCCCGGTGCGGTGACGGCCGCGCGCAGGCGTCAGCTCCGCTCCTGGCGGCGCAGCCGGGGCCTGACATGGCGGATCTGTGGCCGCTTCAGAACTTCCTGGAACTCGGTCCGCAGGCCAGCGCGGTACCCCGAGCCAGGCGGCACGTGCGCCAGCTGCTGCGGGAATGGAACCTCACCGAGTCAGGCGAAACCGCCGAACTCGTGGTATCGGAGCTGCTCACCAACGCGGTGCTCGCTACCAGCGAGCTGGGACTCTTGGCCCCTGTGCGGCTGTGGCTGCTGTCGGACAAGCGGAGCGTGCTGATCCTGGTATGGGATTCCAGCCCGCAGCCGCCCGCGCGGATCGACGCAGACGGCGACGCCGAAAATGGCCGGGGACTGCTACTGGTGGAAGCTACCAGCACGCGGTGGAACTGGTACGTCCCGCATCACCTTGGCGGGAAAGTCGTATGGGCACAGATAGGCGCGGAACCGCGGTGAGCACGATCATTACGCAAGCTCGCCGGTGAGCGCATAGGAGGCCGGGTCATGAGGCGATCGCTGATCATCGACGCGCAGGCCAGCTCGTGCTACTTCCGGACCTCGGTGGAAGGCGACGGCCGGAAAGCCCTGATCCAGATCACCGAGCGGTGCAACCTGCACTGCGCGCACTGCTTCGTTTCGTCCGGCAACTGGGGCGAGCACATGTCGCGGCAGGACATCGCGGACAAGGTGCTGCCACGGCTCCTGCGGGCCCGCGTCGAGCGGGTAACGCTCACCGGCGGGGAGCCGTTCGCCCACCCAGACCTGCTAGCCATATGCGACGCTGTCGTAGCGCTCGGGCTGCCGCTGGGCATCTGCACCAACGCCACGCTCGCCAGCAACGAGCAGATCGCGCACCTGGCCAGCTCTGGGACGGTGCACGTGAACGTGAGCTTCGACGGCTTCCGGCCGGAAAGCCACGGCAAGTTCCGCGGCAGCGTGGCGTCGTTCGCCACGACGCTGCAGACCACGCGCAAGTTCGCGGCAGCGGGCATGCTGCAAGGGCTGCTGTCGACGCCGAACATGCTCACCGAGCCGGGCGAGTTCGCCGCGCTGTGCGAGTTCGCGGTCGAGGTCGGCGCGAAGTACGTGCTGATGAACCCGCTATCGGCGTTCGGGCGCGGTGTCAAGAGCCAAGGGAAGCTGGCCGCCGGCACGGCGAGAATGCGCGCGATCAAGGACGTGACCGAAGGCTTCAGGTCCCGGGGCATCGACGTAGTGCACATCCGCTTCCCCAACGACGACAAGCCCCTGGCCGGCTGCGACGCCGGCAAGCTGATCTACGTGTTCGCCGACGGGCTGACCGCGGTGTGCCCGTACCTGGTGTTCGCCGCCCGGACCCCGCAGTCGGCCTACCCGGACACCGATTTCCTGGTCGGCAACATCCTCGCCGGCGAGATCGCCAAGGCTCTCGACCGATACGACCTCGCGGGCCGGCTGGCGATGGGCGCCAACGACACCTGCAGGGCATGCGGCATGAACAGCGCATGCGGGAAAGGCTGCCCCGCCGCGGTGATCTCGCGCGGGCAGCCGATCGGCGAGGTAGACAGCGAGCAGTGCCCCGTCGTGGCCAGCCCGCTGCTGCAGATCGGGCCACGCCCGCAGTGACCGGGCGCTTCATCGCCATCGAAGGGCCGAACGCCGTCGGCAAGACCACCATCACCGGCCGGTTGGCTGCCGCGCTGCGGGCGCGCGGCACCGCGGTGCACGTGACGACCGAGCCGTCCGCCACAGCGCTCGGGCGCCTAGTCCGCTCCGCCGAGTCCTACCTGACCGGGCGGGCCCTGGCGCTGGCGGTCGCCGCCGACCGCTACGCCCACCTGGAGGCTGAGATCACCCCGGCGCTGAGGGCGGGCAAGGTCGTCATCACCGACCGGTATGTCCAGTCCTCGCTGGTGTTGCAGCGCCTGGATGGCCTCGGGCTGGCCGAGATCTGGAGCTACAACGCCCACGTCGCCGTCCCCGGCATGTCGGTCTACCTGGAAGACGACCCTGAGGTGATTGCCGCCCGGCTGCTGCAGCGGCCCGCGCTATCCCGCCTGGAAGCGCACGGGACGCCCGGCCGCGAGCTGGCACTGTACCGGGACGCCTTCCGGTTCCTGGCACGGCGGGGCTGGCCCCAGGCCAGGATTGACTGCCGGGGCCTGGACCCCGACGGCGTCGCCGCGAAAATCATGGCCCGGCTCGGCCCGCAGCCGGGCCCGCAAGGAGGCTGACAGTGCTGTCCGTGCTGACCGTGAACATCGGCGCCGCCTCGCCGGAACGCGCCCGCCTGCTGCTCGACTGGCTCGCCCGGCGGCCCGAAGAAGTGCTCGTGATCACCGAGACCAGCGCCGGGCCCGGCACGTCGTGGCTGCTCGACCGGTTCCGCCGCGCGGGGTTCACGGTGATCAAGACCCCCGACGCCGACGGCGAGCGCGGCAGCGCGCTCATCAGCCGTGTCGGCGTGGCCCGGGACCTGTCTGCCGAGTTCGCGGCGGTCAGCGTCCCGTGCCGGGTATCTGCCGCCGTGCTACGCACCGATCCGGCCATCTCGGTGATCGGCGTGTACGTCCCCAGCCGCGACCGCAGCGCCGGCAAGACCGAGCGCAAACAGCGGTTCATCCGCACCCTCGTCGAAGCATGCGACAAGCTCCCGGGGAATCTCCGCGAGCACCTGGTGCTGGGCGGCGACTACAACGTCATCGGCAGAACCCACCGGCCCTTGCATCCAGGGTTCCTGCCGTTCGAGTTCGGGCTGCTCGAAGGACTGCGCGAACGCGGGCTGGTCGACGCCTATGATCTCGTCGCACCGGGCGAGCAGGCGTACAGCTGGATCGGCCGCACCGGAGACGGCTACCGCTACGACTACCTCCATGTCGGGCCGGGCCTCGCCGGCCTGATCGGCACGTGCTCGTACCTCCACGAGACCCGCCAGGTCGGCCTGACCGACCACGCGGCGATGACACTTACCCTGCACGCTGACGCCACGCCGCTGGTAACCGTCGATCCCGCCGGGACCGAAACGGCCACCGACGGCACACTGACCCTGTTCTAGGCGCTCACCGCGTGGGCTCGCACCAGCGAGTCGTAGGTATCCGACACGCGCTGCATAGGCACGCCCAGCGAGCACGCGATGCCGTCAAGTTCGGCCTGTACTGCCAGCGCGGCCGATCCGGCACCGACCAGCCTCTCCATCTCCAGGAACAAGCCAGCCCGCTCAACATCGTCGACGCAGACCGCGACGTCCCCCATCGCCGCGGTCCGCCGTATCTTCACGATCCGCGCCGTCGGCACAAAGCCCATCGCCAGCACCGCCCGGTGCATCGCCGCCCGGTCCGTGACCTCGGTCTCGTGCTCCACGCACGCCATCTCGTTGTCCAGCGGGCGCTTGACCGTGAACAGGTGGCGGCCGCCCTGCGTGCGTAGCCGGGCGAACGTCACCCCGGCCTTGGGCTGGCCATAGGTCCAGCCCCGCTCGGCGTACGCCTGATCATCCTGGCGCAACGGCTCCGACAGGACCACGCCGCGATGCGCGAGCGCACGCTCCAGCGCTAGCAGGTCACCGATCCGGTACTTGACCTCGATCTCGCACAACCCGGCCGGCACCCTGCCTCCCGTTCCACCCAACGGCGATGACGGGCAGCGTAACGGCCTGCCCACCGGAACACAGCGCGCCTCGCCGGCTGCTGGCGAACGCCGACGACGGAATAGCCGGAAGCGTCTGCATGAGCACCACGGCGAGGTGGCGACCGAGATCTGCCTCCTCAAGCTCGCCGAGGAGGTCGGCGAGGCCGCTGAGGCGCTGATCAGGATGCGGGGGAACAAGCGCAAGGGGTGTGCCGCACCCGCGACGACCTGCTCGACGAACTGACGGATGTCATCATCACCGCCCCTGTTGCCACGTTAGCGATCACCGGCAGCAACGCTGAGAAAGCCCGCAGCCACTTCGAGCAGCGGCTCCAGACGATCACCGCCCGGACTACCGGACCGTGATCTCAGGCGCCCTCAAGCCCCCAGAGGTGGGCGACGTCGAAAAGGATCTCAATGAGGTCCCGGTCGCGGCACCTCGGGCAGGTGTTCTGGTGTCTGATCGCCTGGAACACGTGGCTGGCCAAGCCAGCCACTGCGAGCCATCCCCCGAAGCCGCCAGGCCCCTTGCCCTTCGCCATTTCGGCACTCCTCCTGAGCGCGCCGGTGAGCCCGGCCCCTACGCCACTCACAGTAGCCGCAGGTGCCGACAGTACGTGTCCGCGGAACTTCGCGCTGACGCAGCAAGTGGCTGCAGCCGGCCTGGGGATGCCGCCTGGGTGCGGGGGATGGTGCGCGAACTCCTGCGCAACTGCTGACGCAGCCTACTGGCTGCCACTGGCGGGGTGGCGAGGTCCATCGCCAGGAGGAGGCATGATCGTCGTCTCGTACGGCACGTCCGCGGCGTCCGCGGCGGACATGCGGTCGTAGACCTCCAGGATGAGGTCCTTGGTGCGGTACGTGCCGTACTTGGCGATGTCATTGTTTTTGAGTCCGCCGCTTTCGGTCTGGAACGTCTCCATGATGTAGTCGACGTCGTCCCGCTCGATCCTGTACAGGCGGAAGAAGAAGGCATCGAGCTCGGCGCGGATCTGCGCCCGGCGCTCCTCGTCCCAGACGAACGGAGCGCCGCCGTCGCCCAAGTCGCATGCGAGGGGTGCCATGTCGTAGGCGGTGTAGACGAGTTCAAGGACGCGAGGGGTGAGGAACCCCATGTGAGGTTCCAGCGTGGCCGGAGTTGGGACGGGCAACTGCTTCCAGATGAACACCTTCATGTGGGTGCCGTCGATCTTCTGCCGACTGGCGAAATCGAAGACCAGCGAACTCTGCGCTGCGATGAGTGCGGCAGCCAGGATAGGGGCGATGCTCGGGAGCATCAACGGCATGGTGTGGCCCACTGCCGCGCGCGGCACGAAGGCCGGGATCGCGGTGCGTTCATTGGTCGAGGCCGTGACATCACACCACCCGCACAGCCAGCCTCGCTCCCACTCCAGCTCCGCAAGGCGCTCGGAGACCCCCGGAACCTTTACGTTCCTGCCGTTCCGGCAGGTGGGAATCAGCCCTTCGTCGATGATCCAGTACAGCGGTATCGCCGATCTGGCGGGATCTTGAAGCTCTTTCACGGTGAGGTACCGGGGTTGGTTCTGGCGATTGACCGCCGTCTCGCTCTTGACCACGTCGGCAGCGCGATGGTTGAAGAAATCGGCCATCTTCGCCTCGTACAACGGCAGCATGCGCTTCCCGGCGCGGGCGAAGACGTTGCCTTCCAGCTCCCAGCCGTCGGCCTCCAGTTCCTCGCGGGTGCGGAACAGGTCGGAGTCGTCGGTCATGTTGAAGAGATTCTTGACGATGATGCCCCAGGGGTTGCCGTCTGACTTCGTCTCGTCCCACAGCACCGGGATCCGGCGGTAGATCGCGGCAGTGACGTCGGCGTCCCGGCGGCTACGGAAGATCGGCAGCGTCCCGGTATTCGGGTTGAGCAAGGCGATCTCGGCCGGGCTGAGCGCGAAGACCCGGCCAGGGTCGTCGAGCTCGGCTGCATCGAGCAGGAAGAAGGCGAACCGCGCGGCGGGCTCGCGCACAGCCTTGCCAGCCAGTGAAAGCAGGCAGAACTTCTGGCGGGAGTCCACGTCAGGAAAGAGCTGCTTGCGGTTCTCGAAGTCGTACAGCGACGCGACGGCACCACGCTCGGTGAATTCGCGGAACAGGTACTGGCCGCCGGCGCCGGTCGCGATCGCGGTCGGGATGATGCAGCCAGAACGACCGTCAGGCGCGGTGATCGCCGCAAACCGCTCGGCGAACAGCTGGTCGGTCTGCAGCGAGTTGACGCCCTTGACGGTCAGGCCCCTAGCGGACAGCGGGAACGCGGCGGAGCTACTGGCGAAGGCGAACGTGGACTTGACCTTGCGCCGCGCGGCACGGTAGCGCGCGCCATCGTCTGGGTTCTCCAGCTGCCACGCGGTGATACGGCTGCGCCGCGCCTGCCCGGCTAGCGCGGCGATGGATGGCTCAACCACGCTGAAGTACTTCTTGTCCTCGAAATCGACCTTGTCCCACGGCGGGTTACCGAGGACGCAGCTAAAGCCGCCCGCCCAGCCGGTGGCCGCATCGGCGGCCGGGTCAGGGCCGTCGGGCACGCGGAAGATGTCCGGGAACTCAAGGTGCCAGTGGAAGAAGCCGAACTCGGTGCGGAGCCGCTCGATCTCGGTGCTCGTCGCCGGGGGGATGGCGAAGGCGCCTTGCTCGCGCAGTGCCCGGAAGACCCGGTTGACGATAGCGGGGGGCGCCTCTCTGGTCTTGATCCAGGTGACGGCGGCGCACCAGGCGTCGGCGATCTGCCGTGCGTGGAGGTACTCGGGGGATTCTTCCCACGCGCGGTAGGCGGCGGCCTGGCGGTGCACGTCATGCAGGGAAGCGTCCGGTGCCGTGGCGATCCGGGTGAGCTGCGCAGCGAGCTTTTCGTTCGACTGGGAGAAGATGGCCTGGTCGGTGAACAGCTCGTCCTGCTGCGAGTTGTCTTTGGCGTTGGCCCTGCGCAGTGACGCCGCCCACTGCGGGTCGTCGCCCTCGACGGGCTTGAATGCATCGTCAGGGATACCGCCAGCGATCAGGGTTGGTGTCGTGCCTATCAGCGCGTTGCCACACTTGATGCGGGCGTCGAGGAAGCCCAGCGGCTTGCCGGGTTCGAGCGCCTCCAGCCACAAGGAGACCTTGGCGAGCTCGACTGCCATGGGGTTGATGTCCACGCCGTAAATGCAGTGGGTGACGACATCGCGGAGCGCGGTTCGCAGCGCTTCGAGGGTCGGTTCGGGGTTGTGCTCGCGAACCATGGCGAGGCGCTTGGCGATGCGCCGGGCGGCGGCGACCAGGAAGTGCCCGGATCCGCAGGCGGGGTCGCAGACGGTGACCGAGAGCAGCGCATTCGCGATCGCGGCCGCGGGGTCTTCCCCAGCGGCGGTCGCCGCGGTCTCGACGCGTTTCTGGGCGTCGTCGAGGACGGGATCGAGCGACGTGTCTAGCAGGCAGTCGATGAGCGAGGTGGGGGTGTAGTAGGAGCCGGTGCTCTTGCGCTCGTTGCCTGGCATCACGTCGAGGAGGAACCGGCGCTCTTCCTTGCTCCATCTCGGGACCAGTTCGAGGAGGGACTCGTAGATGGAGCCGAGTTCCTCGGCGCCGAGGTTGCGGTAGTCGACGGGTCGGTACCGCCGGGTGGATGGGTCGTGGACGCGGGCCAGGGAGCGGATCGCGCCGAGCAAGTGCTCGTTGGACAGTTCCAGGCCGTGCAGGATCTGATCGGTTCCGGTGTCGTCGTAGATGCCGCCGAGGCCAGGCAGGCCAAGCTGCGGCAGGCCGTTCTCGTCGCCGAGGCCCCGCAGCACGAGGCGTACGGCCTGCCAGAGGTCGCCGTGGGTGGTGCCCGCGCGGCGCACCGCGACTTCACGCAGTCGTCTGGAGGAGAAGTACTTCTCGTACCGGCTCCTGGCGTTCTCGTTGACGCCCGGCGCGTGGAGGACGTCGCGGTCCTCGGCAACAAACCAGAACAGTAGCCGGTACACCAGCCGGAGCAGGGCGCGCTTGAACAGGTCGGCGTCGAGGTCGTCGCGCAGCCGGGTGTTGGCGGGTTGGCGAAGGAACCCGGTGCCGAGGTGGGCGATCGCGTTCTGCACGCCGTCGCGCAGCTGATCGAGAGCGCGGGTGCCGGCCTCGATGGCCTCGGTGCGCCAGCGTTCCATCCGGCAGGCGGACGGCGCGGCGCCGTCAGGGATCTCGTACCGGGAGACGTGCAGCAGCCGGTACAGGACGAGGAACTCGGCGAACAGCTCGCCGTCGAACATGGCCTCCAGGTCGATGTCGATGTAGGAGCTGCCAACCAGGGAGGTCGAGTCGCGCAGGATGCGCAGGTGCCGGCCGTTGGCCAGGATCCCCCACAGGTGCGCCGGGGACCGGTTCAGGCATTCCTGGACCATGGACTGCGGTGGCAGGCCACCGCTTGCCAGGCGGTGATCCAGGTCGGAGCCCCAGCCGGCGAGGTGGACCAGGAGGTGCTCCCACCGGTGGGAGACCGGGAATGCGGGCGCCTGGTCGCTGGCGTGGATTCCGGCCGGCAGCCGCTGCAGGCGGCCGAAGCCGTGCTCTTCGAACAGCGGCAGCAGCCAGTTCTCGGTGGCCAGCCCGGCAGGATCGTTTCCGTCGTCGCCGAGGGCGGCGCGTACGGTGCGCCAGGCGCCCTTCAGGTAGTCCCAGTGCCGCTCGGCGTCGTCCTGGACGGACCGGGCGCCGACGACGTGGTAATCGGCCGGCCTGGAGCCGGAGATGTCCTTGCCGTCGGCGATCCGGGCCAGCATGTCGGCGGGCAGCAGGCCGCCGACGACGCGGATGGAGGCGAAGACCTGGCTGGCGGAAACGGCGGAGGTCACTGGTCGACTCCGGGCTCGGCGGACACGGGCAGGTACACGTAGGTGCCGAGAATGTCGGCGTCGCCCTGGGCTGTGACGGTGATGCCGCGCACGGCCTGGTCGGCGCTGCGGCGCACCCGGCGGTGGGCTTCGCGCAGGTCGTCGGCGAACCCGGCGCCGCGCCTGGCCAGTTCGGGCATCACCTGAGGCAGGCCGTCGAGGACCCGGCGGATCGCGGCCTGGGCGAACTCCGTGGCGGTGTTGGCGTCGGGCCTGGCGGCCAGCAGCGCCGCGGCCGTCTCGTCGGGCAGCCAGTCAGGGGAGCCTGGCGGGCCTTCGAAGCCGAGCACGCGAGCGTCCTCGGAGACTAGGGGCCGGTCACCGTGACGGCCGGGCAGGATGAGCTGGAATCGGTACCGTACGAGCAGCACCGTGGTGCGCCGGGTGACGGCGCTGGTGCGGATGACGCCGCAGCGGCGGGCGGGACGGTACCGGGCGGGCATGCCTTTGTCGAGGGCCGCGGACAGGACGAAGTGCGCGACGGCGCCGACGATCGGGTCGGTGCGGGTGAGTGCCGCCTCGCCGCGAGGCACGCCGGGTGCCGTGCGGAATGCGATGCCCGGCCGCTCGCCAGCGACGGCGGCGATGCAATCCCGCAGCCCGGCCGGCAACGTGGCGGTGGTGACGGTGAAGTCACCGTCGGCGGCACCGGTCAGGTCGCCGCCCAGCGCTCGCAGCGCGGTGCGCGTGAAGGACTGGATCTCGTCGTCGGAGCCGAGCGCGGCTCGGGTGGCGGTGACCTCGCGGGCGACGTCGTCCGGGTGGATGCTGCCCTGGGCATAGCGGGACCGCGACCTGCGCTCGCGTTCGGCCATCGAGTTCCACTGGGCGTCCAGGTCCAGTGCCTGCTGCCCGGTGACTTCCCCGAGATCGAACAGGGCCTGCTGGCTGCCGGCGGCCTTGTCCCGCCGCAGCAGCCATCCGACGACCGCGTCGGTGACGGCCGCCGACGTCTCGTCTGGGACCGGCACCGAGATGCCGGTGGACTTGCGGATCTCCCGGTGCTTGCGGATCAGCACGTCGAGGACCCTGCCGTCGATGTCGTTGTCGGAGCCGTAGATGGTGACGACCCGGATGTCGGCCGAGCGCTGGCCGAACCGGTCAACGCGGCCCTCGCGCTGCTCGTGCCGGGTGGGGTTCCACGCCAGGTCGTAGTGGACGACCGCGTTGAAGTAGTGCTGGAGGTTGACTCCTTCGGACAGGCAGTCGGTGGCCACCAGGACGCGCCGGGCACCATTCTCGGCCGCAGCATCGGCCAGCTTCTCGATCCGCTCGATGCGCTGGGATGGCGACAGGGTGCCGGTCACTGCGGCGATGACGGTCTTGCGGCCGAGCTGCCCGTCCAGATGCTCGGCGACGTACTCGGCGGTCGGGATGTAACGGCAGAACACGATCGGGTCGTAGCCGTCTTTGATCAGCTTCTTGAGTGTCGTGATCAGCAGGGCCAGCTTGCGGTCGCTGGCCGGGCCTTCCAGCGTGTCCGCGCGGCTGGCAAGATCGCGCAGAAGCGCCGGAACTCCTGCGCGCGTGTCCTGGCCGGTGTCGGCGCCGGGCGCGGCGTCGATGCCGTCGGGGTTCTCATCGTCGGCCATGTCCGCGGTGACGGGCCGGCCGAGCTCGTCGGCTTCGTCGGCGGTCGCCGCGGCGGCGGACCGGGAGCGGGTCAGCAGGGTCTGCGCCGCGGCGCGCGGTGAGGAGACCATGGAGCGCAGCAAGGCAATCGCCGACCACCAAGCCACCCGCTGGTCACGCTGCCCGGCGGCGTCGGCGAGGCGATCGCTGGCGTAGGCGATCGCGTCGTCCAGCAGCGCCCGGTAGTCCGGTGAGAGCGTGTACGGCTCGTCCCGGAAGAGCCGGTCATCGGGGAAGGCGGTGTCCTCGTTCAGGTAGGAGCGGATGTCGCCCCGCCGGCGCTGCACGAAGAAGGATGCCAGGTGCCGCCTGCCGGCCTCGGTGGCCAGGTCCGCGTGCTCCAGGGCCGGGTCGAGCAGCCCGATCAGGCCGCGGAACGACTCGTCCTTGCCTGAGTGCGGGGTCGCGGTGACCAGGAGCAGGTGCCGGCGGCGGTCGGCGGCGAGCCGGGACAGCAGCTCGTACCTCAGCTGGGCGGACCTCACCCCGGTGCCGCCGGCGGACACGCAGGTGTGCGCCTCGTCGACGATCACCAGGTCCGGGCAGTGGGCGATGAAGTCGTCGCGGTGCCGGGGGGATTTGATGAAGTCGGTGGAGATCACCAGGTGCCGGTGCCGGTCGAACAGGGACTGGCCGTAGGCAAGGCCGCGTTCGAGGCGGGGGACGGTGGAGGCGAGCACCAGCTCGGCGTCGATGCCGAACTTGCCGCGCAGCTCGTCCTGCCACTGCTCAGCGAGCGCCGGGGAGCACAGCACGGCCAGTCCGGCCGCGTCGCCCTGGGCCAGCAGCTCGGCGGCGATGAGCCCGGACTCAATGGTCTTGCCGATACCGACGTCGTCGCAGATCGCCATCCGCACTATGGGCTGGCGCATGGCCATCAGCAGTGGCACCAGCTGGTAGGGCCTGGGCTCGACCGTGATCGAGGCCAGGGACCGGAAAGGGCCGGCGCTAGAGCGGAACCCGACCCGCAGCGCGGTGCGCAGCAGCCCGGCGGCCTGCGCGTCGCCGAGATCCTCCGGGGCCGGGGCGGGGAACCGGGCCTCGGTCACTTGCTCCAGCGCCGGGAAGACCGCGGCGATGTCGTCGTCAGTTCCGCCGAGCGGCCGCAGCACGAGCAGGTGCGGGTCGCTGTCGGGCAGCACGACCCATTCCCGGCCGCGGGCGGTGACCAGCGAGCCCGCCGCGTAGGCGACGTCCATCCGTGCCTGCCCTCCTACCGGCCCGCGCCGAACACGGTGGGGTTGGCGCCTGCCAGGTCGTTCCAGTCGTCGTCGTAGCGGACCCGGATCACGTACCAGCCCGCATCCTCCAGCCGGTCGCGAGCCCGGTCGTCGCGCTCGGCGACCGCCTGGTCATCGTGCACCGGCCCGTCCACGAATACCGCGACGCTGCCGCTGGCCAGGCGGTAGATAAAGTCAGGCCGGGCCCGTACCGCCTCGATGAGGGTCTGCGCCTCGTCGGGCAGCCGGTAGCCGTGATCCTTCAGCCACTGCACGAACTCGGACTCCAGGCTGCTGTCGGCCTGGGCGATGAGCGCGATGGACTGCTCGGTGCGTGACTGCCCGCGCCCGGCGGGCAGCGTCGTCGCCTGGGCCAGGGCCATCAGTAGGCCGGCGGCGCGGTGACGGTCGATCAGCGGGTGCAGGAGCTGGTTGCTGTAGCTGAGCAGGCAGTCATAGCAGCCCTTGGCGCACGGGTGCGCCGGGTCGACTCCGCCGAGGTCGCTGCCGGTGTCCGGGTCGAAGTGCGCGATGCGCAGCGCCTCCCGGGCGGCGCGGGCCAGCGCGCGCGGCTCGGCATGCAGGCGGCGCAGTACCCCGGCGCCGCCCTCGGCGGACTCGGTGAACAGCATCCGGTCGCGGGGCCCGTCGTCGGGCGGCAGCAGCTCGCCGTCCAGCTCGGAGTCCTCGAGCTGGAACACCGCCTCGATGCCACGTTCGAGCGCGTACATCACCGACAGTGCGGTCCCGGCGTCTACTGGTGCGGCGAGCTGCAGGACCAGGATGTTGCGGCGGTCTTGCACATAGGGGATCACCCGGGTCCGCTGGGCCGCGGGCTCCCCGTCGTCGCTGTTGCCCTGGCGGGCCTGGGCTTCGGGCAGCCACCGCCCGGTCACCGGATCTAGCCAGAACCCGTCGGGTTCGATGGCGGGCCGGCGCAGCGGGCCGAGGTTGGTGCGCCGCACTGTCGCCGAGTCCCCGTAGGTCAGGCGCGCGACCGGGTCGTCCGCGTCCTGGACGATGGCGTCCAGGCGGCCGGGCCGGTCGCCGTGCCGCTGGAAGCTGTAGGAGGTGACGATCCGGAACCCGGCGCGGCGGCGTTCCTCCTCGTCGGAGGAGATCCGCTCTAGCGGGCGGGTGAACACGGTGTGCAGGTGCAGCAGCCCGCCGGTGGCCTCGCCGAGCATCGCGCCGCACATCTCGCACCGGTCGATCCCGGGCGCGACGTCGTGGTGGTGCCCGCAGCCGGCGCAGCGGCGGGCCTGGCCGGTGACGACCTCCCCGGCCGAGTCGGCCGGGAGCTGGATCCTGTTGACCTCATACCGCGCCCCTTCGTGGTAGATGACGGCCCGCGGCCCGAACTCCCTGATCGCCAGGAACCTGGGCCGCTGCACGAAGTCGCCGTCCGCGCCGTACCGGCCGCGGACCGAGATGTAGGCGGCGATCGGAAGCCGGGGGAAGGAGTATCCGGGCAAGAAGCCTTCCGACGCCAGGTACCGGTAGGGGTTGAAGTCGGAGGTCAGGTTGCGGGCATCGCTGTCCTCGTTCAGCAGCAGCGTGAGCTGGGTTTCGGCCTCGCGGCGGCGCCGTGCGGCGGCATCGCGGTCCCGCTGTGACAGCGAGTGGTCCAGCCGGCGCCGGTTCTGCTCCCACTGGTCGATCAGCGCCGCCCGGAACAGGTCACGCCACCGGTCGAAGGCATGATCGAACGCCGCCGGGGCGGCCCGCACTGCCTGCTCGACCCATCCTGGATCCCACCACGAGGTCCGGTCACGCAGGCCGTCCTCGAGTTCCCGCAGGACCGCGATGGCGCGGGCGACCGCGCGGCGGGCCGCGTCCGGGGAGGCAGCGTCCCGGGCGACGCCGTCCAGCAGCGGCAGGCGCGGGTCGGGCCGCCGCCTGCCCTCCGGCTCGGTGCCGGACATGTCGATGCTGCGCGGGATCGCCCGGCCCAGTTTCAGGCCTGCCTCGGCCAGCCAGATCGCATGCACGTGCGCGCGGATCAGGTCCTCGTTCAGCAGGTCCAGCCGCGCCGGGGCAACGGAGCCGGAGACCATCTTGTCGGACCGGCGGAAGTAGTACTGATCGTGGCTGTTGCCGGTGGCGCAGTACGTGGTCACCAGCGCGGGCTGCCCGGACCGTCCCGCCCGCCCGGAACGCTGCGCATAGTTCGCCGGGGTGGGCGGGACGTTGCGCATCGCCACCGCGTTGAGCCCGGCGATGTCGACGCCCAGTTCCATGGTCGGCGAGCAGTACAGCAGCTTGAGCTCTGCGGTCCGGAAGTCTTCCTCCCGCTCCTCCCGGACCTTGGGGTGCACCTGGGCGGTGTGCTCCCGCGCGGTCAACCCGGCCAGCGTGCCGGCGACATCCCGGTATAGGCGGACGAAGTATGGGTTGACCCGCGGGCGCGCTGCGCCGCTGAAGGTCCGCGACAGCGGGTCGTCGACCCCGGCCGTGCCGTCCCCGGGCCGCCACACTAGCGCGGTCGCCCGGACCCGGTACCCCGTCCCGTGGCGGCGGCGCGGGTCCTCCACCTCGCTGACCAGGCCGGCGCTGGCCAGCGCCCGGAGCAGGTCGGCGATGCTCTGCTGCGCATCGTCGGAGGTGATCGCCCCGAGATGGCCGGGGAAGCGGCCGGCGCGCTTGAGGTAGCGGCCGAACTTACCGCGCCCGGACAGGTTCACGTGCTCGCGCGGGCTGCCCGGGCGGCCCGGCCGCGCGAAGACGGTCGCCACCGTGGGCTCGTCGTCTTTGGTGACGGCCCACTCATCCCGCAGGGAGCCCTGGCTGCGGCGCTGGATCCGGTCCAGCTCGTCGTCGGCGAAGCACTCGACGTCGATGGCCAGGGAGCGGCGCATCTCATCCAGCAGCACCGTGCAGATCGCGGCGCGCGTCTCCGAGGCCGCGTCGCGGAGCGGGGCGGCGGCGCCGGCCCACAGGTCCTCGCGCGCGGCCGCCTCGTCCAAGCCTAGGTATCCGATCCGCAGCAGCCCGGCCTGCTCCAGGTTCGGCATCGTGACCCGCCAGCCGCGTTCCAGGTCGAGGTAGACGCGCAGGTTGACCACATCGCGCAGGGCCGCGTCGGTGCGCCGGCGCATCGCGGGTTCCTCGCCGGGCTCGCGGGCGTACTCGGCGAAGTCCAGGCCGAGCGCGCGGGTCACGCGGGTGGCGATGTCGTCGTAGTACAGGCCTTCTTCGCCGCGCCCTGTTGCCTCCTGGGCCGCCTGGTGCAGGGCGCCGCGCAGCATCGTGACCTGGACGAAGTCGTTGAAGTGCCCGGCCTGCAGCGAGGCGTCCTGCCGGTTGTCGACGAACGTCAGCAGCTTGCGTGCCTGCCGGTCCAGGTCCGGGCCGGGGACCGCCATCAGGCTCCGCACGATGGACGCCGAGATCAGCGAGGTCGCCGATGACCGGCCTTCCTGGTCGAGGGTGGCCAGCTTGGCGAAGTCCCGGCCGCGGACCTGCTCATACGAGACGCCGCAGCTCAGGCAGAATCGGAACGGGGCGGGGATGAACGCGGCCTCGATGCCGCTGGCCGCCGGGCGCTCCTCGCCGTAGACGTCGACGGTCACCGGCTGCGGCAGGTACTTGCGGGCAGTGGGCCTGATGACGTCCTCGCCCGTGCGGTCGGACACTTCCAGCCACGATTCGGGCAGGCGCCGGTCGGCGATGACCGTCTGCTCGTCCCGCGGCCACGGCATCTCCCGGGAGACATAGAGGTAGCCGTCGGAGTCGACGGCTCCTTCGCCGCCGGCCGCGACCGCGTCACGCCGCGCCAGGTAACGCACGCCGCCTGCCTGCTGCCGCCGCCAGACCACCAGGTACTCCTGGCCGCATTCGCGGCAGAACGCCAGCGGCAGCAGGATCTTCCCGCCCGATCCGGGCTGCTCGACCTGGTAGCTGCGGGTTATGTGGCGGGCGTTCTCGTCCTCCAGCGTGACGTAAACGGTGTCGCCCTTGGACAGGAACTGGTGCAGCCGGAAGGCGAACAGCGGCCGCCCGGTGTCCGGGTGGCGGGCCCGCGACCCTGCCCGCAGCGTGCGTTCCAGGGCCTTCTCGCACTCGGCCACGTCCGCGCCGGCCTGCGTGGCCAGCAGTCGCGCGGCCTGCTGCACCGTGACCGGCGGGCGCCGCACCCAGCGGCCGTCGCCGTCGCGGTCGAGCCCGAAAGCCGTCTCGATCCAGGAGGCGAGCGGGTCGCCGGCCAGGTCAGCGTAGTCCGCTGGGGCGGCAGGGGCAGCGATCCGCTGCCGGGTCACCTGGCCGGGAACCTCGGCGGTCGCGCGGACGAGCGTCTCGCCGATCACGTGCTCCGGCTTAACCGTGGTGCCGAAAATCTGTGAGGCGACCTCGGCGACGACCCGGCGCTGATCGTCGCCGCTGCCTTCGGTGGACATGGTCGCCGAGGTGCCGACGCACTGCATGTCCGGCGCGGCGCAGGCGTCCTTGACCCGGCGGATCAGCATCGCCACGTCCGCGCCCTGCCGGCCCCGGTAGGTGTGCAGCTCGTCGAAGACGAGGAACTGCATGCCCTCGGCCATGCGGATCAGGGACCGCCGGTCGTCGGGGCGGGTGAGCATCAGCTCCAGCATCACGTAGTTGGTGAGCAGGATGTCGGGCGGGTTGGCGCGGATCTGGTCGCGCCTGGCCTCGTCCTCCTGGCCCGTGTAGCGGGCGAACGTCACCGGCTCCTGGCCGTCACCGAACCCGTCGCGCAGGAACTTCTCCAGCTCGCCCAGCTGGCTGTTGGCCAGCGCGTTCATCGGGTACACGATGATCGCCCGGACCCTGGGCCGCTGGTCAGTTTCCTTGGCGCGCAGCACCCGGTCCACGATCGGCACGATGTAGGCCAGCGACTTGCCGGATCCGGTCCCGGTCGTCAGCACGTAGCTGGCGCCGGTGCGGGATGCCTCGATGGCTTCGCGCTGATGCAGGTAGAAGCGGATCGGCTGGCCGTCGCAGGCCGCCGAGCCGGGTGTCTTGCCGGACTGGAAGATCTGCTTGCACTGCGGGTGCAGCACACCGGAATCGGCCAGCTCGGCGACCGATCCGCCGTCGGCGAAGAACGGGTTCAGCGACAGCCACGGATCGGGCCACTGGGACTTGGCGTCCAGGTCCTCCTCGACGAACGCGGCGATCCGGTCGTCCCGGATCACCGCCGCCCCCTCGGTGAAACCGCGGTAGTCACCGATCAGCCGCCGGTGGACATCGAAGATGTCGAACCCGCCGTCCCGGTCGACTACAGCCGCAGCCGACTCGGCAGGGAGGATCGGCGTCGGCTCGTCCGGGGCGACGCCGAACGCGGCCTGCTCGCGCACAGGGACCGTCGGGTCTCCCACCCCGGCCGGGGCGCCAGGCGCAGACGCCAGCGCGAGCGGCGCGAGCAGGCCGGCGACTTCGGCGGCGTCGGCGGGCCGGTCGGCTGGGTCTTTCTCCAGCAGCCGCAGGATGAGCGCGTCCAGGTCCTCGGGGACCTCGCTGCGCAGGGTGCGCACGGGCACCGGCGCCTGCTCGACGTGCCGGTTGATCAGCTCGTAGGTGGTGTCGCCGTCGAACGGCGGCGCGCCCGCCAGCATCTCGTACAGCACGCAGCCCAGCGCGTACAGGTCGGCGGCACCGGTGACCGCGCGCTGGCGGGCCTGCTCCGGCGCCATGTAGCGGGCGGTTCCCACCGTCACCTCGGAGCTGGTCAGCCTGCCGCCATCCACGTCGTCGAGGATCAGGCCCACGCCGAAATCCAGGACCTTCACCACCCCGCCGGTGGTGACCATCACGTTGGCAGGCTTCAGGTCCCGGTGCACCACCCCGGCCCGGTGCGCGGCGGCCAGCCCGGTCGCGATCTGCGCCCCGATCGCGGCGGCCCACGCCACCGGAAGCCGGCCGTTCTCGTCGATCAGCCACGCCAGCGTGGTCCCCTCCAGGTACTCCATCGCCAGGTACGGGCGGTCGCCGTCCAAGCCCCCGGCGATCGTGCGCGGCAGGTTCGGGCTGGACAGCCGCGACATGATCCGCACCTCGCGCATGAACCTGGCGGCGTTCTTGTCCGCCTCGGTGAGCGCCACCTCCTCGCCGGTGCGGCGGCGCCAGATCAGCTTCACCGCAACGGTCTCGCCAGTCTGCAGATCACGGGCGCGGTGCACCTCGCCCATGCTTCCGCGCGCCAGCGGGCTGACCAGCGCGAAGCGGCCGGCGACGGCGTCGGAGTCACTCATGGCCGCCTTCTCTCGATCCATCCCTGCGATGCCGCTCCGTGGCGCAGCGTGCGCTCAGGGTAGTTTGCCATCATTCACGCTCATCCGCCGCCGGCGGCAGCAGCCCGCCATCCGCCAGCGCCCTGCCCAGCAGCCTGGCCAGGTTCGCAGAGAGGCTGGCGAACTCTTCGCAGGAAGCCCGGAAGGCGTGCAGCTGCCGGAACGCCGCCCCGTAGCGGCGCTGCTCGGGCGGCGGCAGCAGCGGCACGGTCAGGCGGCGCACGTCGATCCTGGTGACCGTCGAGCCGTAGCTTGCCTGCTGGATGCTGGCCGGGCTGGCGAGGAACCCGGCAAGGAACCACGGGTCGATGCGGCCCGGGTCGGCGCGGATCAGGTGCAGGCTGCGGCCCAGAATGGCTTCCTCGTCTTCGCCTGCGGCTACTCGTGCAGATACCGGCCCAGCGGCCATCGCCGGGATGATCACGTCACCCGCTCGGATCTTGACCCATCCGGGCTCGCCGCCGCCGCCGGGTGCCGCAGCTGACGGCGGGCGACCGCCGGCGACGTCGCCGTAGGTGAGCACCGGCCAGCCATCGAGATCTTCCACTAGTTCATCGTCCGCTGGCGCGACAGCAGATGCCCGGTGAACGCTGACCGCCCCGCCGCGAGCTAGATCTCCGATGCTCACCGTGCGCCACCGCGGGGTTGCGCCGCTCGGCGTCCAGTCCCCGCCGGGAACAGCCTCACCCAGCCCGGCCATGACCCCAAGCAGCCGGGCTCGTGCCGCGCCCGCTGCGCTGGCGGTCTCGGAGGGTGTCGGCGCGGCTGGCCGGGCGCCGACCTGCCGGGCGGGCGTCAAATCGACGGCATCATCCAGCAAGTCGATGGCCGGCACCGTGCACCACGGGCCAGGCTCCTTGATCTCGCCGTCTGCAAGGAAGGAACTCCAGGCCCGGGAGATCACGGCGGACGCCTGCTGCCAGGAAACCGGAAGACGCCTCCCGTCGACGGCCTCATCAGCCTCCGCAGCCGCGTGAACGAAGAGTGTGCGGAAGTCAGGAGAGATCTCGGCAATAGGCCGCTGCAGCACCCATAGGTGCAGCCCGACATTGCGCGGGTGCGCGGCGCCCGAAGGCAGGGAGGTGATCGCCCGGATCGCGCCGCGGCGCAGCATTTCGGCCCGGATGCGGCGGCCCGACGGCCTGGACGCCACGGCCGGGGGCATTAGCATCACCGCCCTTCCGCCGGGCCGCAGGTGAGCAAGCGCGTGCTGCGCCCACGCAAGTTCGGATTCGGCCCGCGGCGGCGTGCCGTATTCCCAGCGCGAGTCGTAGGCGAGTTCGTCGTTCCCCCACTCACGGTCGCCGAAGGGCGGATGGCAGACCACAGCGTCAGCGCGGAGCGCGGCGAACTTGTCTTCGCGGAGCGAGTCGCCTATCTCTACCTGCCCGGCGTCCAGTCGCGACATGATGCCGAGCCGGGCTCCGGCAAGCCGGGCGGGACCCTGGTTTATCTCCTGGCCGAGGACGCGGGCGGCGCCGCGATCTAGCGCCGATGCCAGAAGGCCGCCGGTGCCGCACGCCGGGTCCAGGACGACCGCCCCGGCGCTGACGGCAAGCTCGGACATCAGGTCGGCTACAGGCTCCGGCGTGACCGATGCCTGTCCCCCGGCCGCCTCAAGGTACTTGCCGGCCAGCATGCCGAGGGTTTCCCGGGCGCCGCGCTCCGCTACCAGATCAGCCAGGTCCCGGGCGACACGATCACGTTCGAACCTGGTCTTAGCGGGCGGGAGCACATCAGGCGTCGTACGATGCGCTCCAGGGGCAGAAACCTCTAGCACAAGCTCAGCGGCCCACAGCACAGCATCCCCCAGATCGCCGCCCCCGGAGATCTCAAGGACATCTCGCCACAGCCGCTCGGCCGGCGGAAGTTCGGGCAGCGCGCCGCGCGCGGACAGCCACGCTTCCACAGCAGCACGGTCATAGGCGGGGCTCGCGTCCGTCCCGCCGGATGGCTCGGGGAAGTCAGGGTGCCGTCGCCGCCAGTTGCTCACGGTGGCCCGCGTGACACCCGCGAGGCGGGCGATGTCCGCCGCAGTCAGGACACTGGCGTCGGGCACGCTCCCCCCTCGGTCCGAACGCACCGGCACCGCACCGGGCGATCTGGTGAAAACAGTATCACGAGACAGAGGCGAATTGACAGTGCTTTCACTAGCTGCTTCACTTGACGTTGGCCGCAGGCGTCGGCGAGCCGCCCGCTGCCGGCTGACACGGCGAGCAGCCTTCCGGCCGCTCACTCCCCTGCGGTAACCCTCCCGAAAGGGAACCCGATGAGCCCCTGGTGTCCGCCGCCCGGCATGAACGGCAACGCGAGCCTGGTCCGGGTGAGCAGCCGGGCTGCCCGCGCCGACGAGCGGGCATGCCCGGCGTCGGCTTCGGCGAAGGCCCGGCCAGGCGTCTGGCCGCGCGGGCGGGCGAACACGAGGCGCCCTACCCGGCCGGAGTTCGCGCTGGGCCCGTTCATGGCAGCGCTCGACCTGATCGAGCACAGGAAGGTCTCGCCGGAGGCTGCCCTGGAGCGGGCCTCGGCGGAGCCGGGCCGGCTGCAAGCTCATCCGGGCCTGGTCGAATGGACGCGCGACGCGGTCTGCCGCTACCTCGCGGCGGCACCACGAATGGCCCGCATCGCCGACGGCGCAGCGCTGGAGCCGACCGCTCACGAGTGGGTCTACCGCTGGTCGGGAGCGGTGCCCGGGGGCGAACCCGCCGTCTATGAGATTACGGCGTGGGGACGAAGGTACCGCAGCCCCGACGGCTCGATCCGAGAACTCCGGCTGCCCCGACTCAGCAGCGCCGGAACGCGCGAGCGTGACCCGGCCGAAGTGGCGGTAGCCGGCTACGTGGCTGCCTTCGGAGTGCCAGCGGAGCGGCCGCAGCGCTGGAGCGACCCGTTCCGGGCGCGCGCATGCTCGGACCGGGTCGCGAGGGTGCGAATCGTGGAGTACGGATGCGCCGACGGCTCACTGCAGGTGCTCTTCGATGGCGCCCCGGCCGAGGCGGAGGCCGCGTTCCGCGACCTTGGCAGCCCTAGGCTGCGGGAAGCCGTGTCTGGCACCGCGGAACGTCCCGGCGAGGGGTGCGCGAACTGCAAGCTGATCGCCCCATGCCGGACGCTGCCCCGGGTTCCCGGCCTACTCGGCATCCTCGGTGCGGGGCAACCGCTGCGCACCTGGTCGGTCACCAACGGCCGCGACTACGCGATATGCCCGGCCAAGGATCACCTGCGCCGCCTGCACCTGCCCCGGACCGGGGAGTACGACCAGGCGGCCCGGCGCGGCAAGGCGGTACACGCCAGGATCGAGGAGCTGCACCGCCGGCACCCTCCACAGCCGTGCACCGAGCATGATCTTCGCGCGGATCCGGACCAGTGGCAGGACGAGTGGGAGCTGGACGCGGAGCAAGCCCGGCTCGGTGCGCGCCAGCTTGCCTGGCACCTTCCGGTGTGCCCGCTGGCACCGGCTACGCTCGTCGGGCAGGTCAGGCCTGAACCGACGCTGGCGGTTTACGACCCGCTGGCCGACGTGATCGTGCTGGCGAAACCCGACCTGCTGTATCAGGACCGAGGCGCCTGGGTCTGGCGGGAAACCAAGACCGGGGGCCGAACCCGGGTCCGGGATACCGACGTGCTCGGGAAGTACCCGCAGGCCGCGCTGGCCACGGTCCTGCTCGCGGCCGAGGTGCTCGGGGGCGAGCGGGACGGCAGCAGGGTCGAGCTGGAGATCCTGCGCCCCGACGGCCCTGACATCCACCTGGTGGACCCGCGCGATCCGGTTGCGGTCGGTCGTGCCCGCGAGGTCGTGCGCGACCTCGCCGAGGCGTGGCACGGCGACCTGCTGCTCGACCCCCGTCCCGGCCCGTGGTGCGCGAACTGCGAGGTGGCCCTGTGGTGCACCGCCCGGCTGCAGGCCAACGAGAGAAGCGCGGCGTGAACGGCGAAGACGTCAGGCTGCTGCGCACGATCGCCGGGGGCATCGTGCAGCTAGGCGAGATAGCTTCTCCCGGGGCGTTCAGCCTCCCCTACCCGGCCGACGCGCAGCGCGCCCTGGACCAGGTCGCCCTGGCCTGCCTGCTGCGCGGCGAGCCGCCGCCCCACAGCCTCCCGGACCTGATTACCTGGTGCGCGCAGCGCCCGGTTCGCGACTGGCCGCTGCGGCTGCCCCCGGACCAGGCGGCGCCCGGCGACCGGCTGCTGGACCCGCACACCCGCACCCCGACCCAGCTGTGCTACGAGTGGGCGCTGCGGGTACCTGACACCGGCACTGAGCTGTACGAGCGGCAGGTAATGCTCGGCGCAATCAGCCTGTGCCGTGGCGCGTCCGCGCCGGAGTCCTACACGGCGTTCCGCCGCCTAGTCATCGAGCGTCCCGTGCTCACCCGGGGCGAGCTGGCCCTGCTGCACGGCGAACCGGACTTGCAGCCGGTCCTGGACCTCATCCGCGAGCAGTACCGTCCTGCGCCCGCCGCGTCCGCGATCGACGGGTCGTTCGCGGCGTGCTCGCGATGCCGGTGCCTGCTGGTGCCGGCCGGGGCCGACGGCTGGTGGTGCGAGCAGGACCGGTGCCGCCGCGAGGGCCCCGCCAGGCCGGGCACCCGGCACCGGGCCGATCAGGAAGTGCTGCAGCTGGCCCGGCCGCTGCGGATCTTCGTCACCGGCCCCGGGCGGGCCGAGGTCGATCTGGAGCACAGACTCGCCGCGCTCGGGCTGACGGTGGAGATGTGGCCCGGATTCGACGCCTACGACCTGCGCGTGCACCTCCCGGACGGCAGGGTCTGGGCGATCGACGTCAAGGACAGGGCCAGCCCCGCGCTGCTGGGCATGGACGCCGCGCCGCTGCCCGCCGCGCCACCGCACGACGCGGCATTCCTGGTGATCCCGCAATACCGGTTCCGCGACCGGCCGGACTACCGGGAGGTCTTCAGCCACCACTGCCCGCCGGACGCGGCCCAGGCCCTGACCTTGTGCACCGACCGCGAGCTCGGCCGGCGGGCCAGGCGGATCACCGAGGAGGCACGCCGTGCGTGACCGTGCAAGCTGGCGGCGGCAGCTAGAGAAGGAGCTAGGCAGCTTCCCGCCGGTGATGTTCGAGGTCGAGCTGGCGCTGTTCCTGATGGAGCGGGTGGCTCCCGGGTGCCCGGCGGCCGGCGGGTGGACGTTCCTGGGCGGCTACCCGTTCGCCGGCTCCGCAGGCCGGAGGCTGCCCGCGGACCACGAGATCATGCTCGCCCGTGGGCGGGTCTACCTGGGCCGCCTGCGCCGCCGTCACGTGTGGCGCCAGGAACTCGACCGCTACCAGCGGCTGCCGGAAGCAGACCGCGGCTACAACGTGGCCGATCCGGCCCGCCCGGCGGTCAGGCGCGCCGTGACGCGCTGCGCGGGCCGGTGGGATGCCTACGCCGCGGCCCTGGATGAGCCGCCGGCGTTGGAGCTGCGCCGACTGCCGCTCGCCGACGCCGGCCCGCACTGGTTTCTCAGCCGGCAACGGCGCCGGCTGCCGGTGGACATCCCCGCGGAACTCGTCCTGGCACCGCCTGCAGGTCATGACCTGCACGCCCCGCTGGCCGGCGGCGGGGAGCCACTGACCGTCACCCGGAACGAACTGCTGGACACGGCCCGGTGGATGGACAGCACCCTCATGGCGGCCGGTCTTGAGAGCCAGGCACGCTGGGAGCGCAGGCTCGGCCGGGTCACCATCCGCTACCCTGGGTCCGGCGGAGCCGGGACGGCCGAGGGCGCGCTGCGCGTGGACGGGCTGCTGCACCTGGCCGGGATGGTCGGCGCCGGCAAGAGCACGCTGCGCGACGTCCTGGCCGTGTGGGCAGCCCGGCACGGCCTGCGGTGCACGCTCGTGGTCGGCGACGTCGCCGAGGTGCTGCGGTTGACTGTCGGGTTCCGCCAGCTCGGGCTGCGCGCGGCGCCGCTCCTGGGGGCCTCGACCCGGGAGCGGCATATCGAGCGGATGCACCGCCGGCTGGCCGCCCGCGGGACCGGCAGCCTGCTCGCGCACGACGACCCGTCGTTCGACTTCCTCAGCACCACGTGCGTGGTCGACGGGCTGCGCGGCCTGGAAGCGGGAACGCCCTTGCGGTACCTGGAAGCCCCGTGCACCAGCCTGTACCCAGCGGGTGATGACGAGGAGGGCGCTGACGACGAAACGCCACGCCGACCGCGGCGCCAAGGGTGCCCGGCATGGCAGGTCTGTCCGCGGCAGCACGGCTACCGTGAGCAGGTCGGCGCCGAGATCTGGGTGGCGACCCCGGCCAGCCTGGTGCACAGCGAGGTGCCCGCGCACCAGAACGCCGAGCGGATCCGGTACCTGGAACTGGCCTGCCGCCGCAGCGACCTCATCATCGTGGACGAGGCCGATCTGGTGCAGATGCAGCTCGACGCGATGTTCGCCCCTGCGGCAACGCTGATCGGCCGGTCACCGGAGTCCCTGCTCGACAACCTGCAGCGGGACAAAATCGAGGAACTGGCCAGGGAAGGCCGCCTGCAGCTCGGCGAGCAGACGACCGAGACCTGGGTGGGCGCGATGGACATCGTCGCGACGGCCGCGAACCGCCTGTACGCCCTCCTGGTTCAGCACCCCGAGATCCAGCGGTGGGTCATCGCCGACTACTTCAGCGCGTGGACCCTTCACCAGCAGCTGCTGCACGACTGGTACCCGCCGCCGGGCAATGACGGCGACCCTGACCCGCGCGCTGGCCGCCGCCAGGAGGTCAACGACATCCTCGATGCCTTCCGCGACGACCCTCTCGGCGACGGGACGCCGGACAACCCAGAGGTCGATGGCCTGGTCCGGCTGTGCCACGAGTCGCTGAGCACCATGGGTCCGCAGCTCCGGCAACGGCTTCAGGCGGCGATGCTGCGGCTGTCCGGCCTGGACGGTGCGGACGAGGCGCGGTCCGCCGAGCATGCGTTGCGCTTGGAGTTCACGCTGCTGCTCGCCGCGCTGCAGGTCCGCCTCGACCTGGCCATGGCGCTGTGGCCGGCCGTAGAGGCGGCGCTGAACCTGGAGTCGCCTGCCAGCCTGCTGTCCCGCCGCCCGCCGCTGGACTACCTGCCGCTGGTCCCTGAGTCGCCGATGGGAAACGTGCTGGGCTTTCAGTTCCTCGCTGACGGCGGCGCCGACGGGCAAGCCCGGGCACGCGGCCTTGACGGCCGCACTGGCGAACTGCGGTTCTTCCGCTGCGCCGGCGTCGGGCGGGAGCTGATGCTGCGCATGCACGAGCTGACGGCAGCCGATGGGCGCCCCGGACCGCATGTCATCCTCATGTCCGGCACGAGCTGGGCCGGCCCGTCCTCCCGCTACCACGTGCACGTGCCCGTGAACGCCGTGCTGCTGCCGCCGGCGCAGGAGACCGAGGCGATCGCCAAGAGCGAGTTCAGGAAGGAGTTCCTGACCGGGCCTGACGGAAACATGCTGCGGCTGTCCGGCGCCCCGCCGTCACGCCGCCCGGTGGTGCTGGAGCAGATGCTCATCCAGCTCGCCGTCCCGGCGATACCCGGTGACCCCAGCCCGCTGGCCAGCGAGCTGGACGCCATCGCGGACCCGGACCGCCGGCGCATCCTGCTCCTCACCGGCTCGTACGAAGAGGCCAAGCTCGCCGTCAGGATCCTCGAATCCATCCCGGAGTGGGCTGGCCGGGTGTGCCGCCTCGTCCCCGACGACGCCGACCTCGACCACACCTGGCAGCTCGCCGGCACCAGAGTGAACGGCAGGGGCCGGACGCTGCGCCGCGGCGACATCGCCGGGTTCGCCGGCACCGGCGCGGACGTGCTCGTCGCGCCGCTGCTGGCAGTGGAACGCGGCCACAACATCCTGAACCAGGCCGGGCAGGCCGCGATAGGGTCCGTGTACTTCCTGGCCCGGCCGCACCACCGGCCGGACGACATCACGCTAGCGGTGCAGGCCATCAACGACTGGGCCGTCCGTGCCGCCAGGGACGGCACGTTCGCCCGCCTGGTGTCCGAGCACGGGTCGCTCGACGTGGCCGGGTCGGCGTTCCGCCAGAAGGCCCGGGGTCTGTGGCGGCACCTGCTGACCCGCAGGATCGCCTGGTCAAGCCTGCCGCGCCGCGAGCAGGAGTCCTTCACGTGGGACCAGCTGGTCGTCATGTGGCAGGTGATCGGCCGGCTCGTCCGCGGCGGCGTCCCCGCCCGCGTCGCGTTCGTCGACGCCGCGTTCGCGCCGCGGGATGCCAGCCTGACCGGCGCCGACACCCCGTCCACGAGCCTGCTGCACAGCATGCACGAGGTGCTGCGCCCCTACTTCGATCCCGGATCCAGCGTCGCCGCCGCGGACCGGGAGATCGTCGGGATGCTCTACGAACCGTTCTACCGGGCCGTGGACAGGATGCTATGACCTGTCCGGCTGATGAGAGGACCTGCCGCCGATGACCTACTCCCGCATCCGCCCGTGCGCGTTCGTGCCCAGCAGCGACACGCCGCTGGCCGCGGAGTTCTCCGCCCTCGCCTTCCCGGCCCAGTGGCGCGCGATCCTGCTGGACCTGCACCGGCACGGGCGGAGGAACCCGGACAAGATCAGGTCGGTTCCGACCCGGCGCTTCCGCCAGCTGCTCCACGCCGTCGCGCCGGATCTGATCGCGCTGAGCCGGGAGGCCTCGCCCGACGACGCCGACCCGATCCTGTACTGTGCCCGGCCCTTCCCGCCGGCGGTGACGCGAGCGCTGGTGGCCGCCTGGGCGGCCGACCTTCCCACAGGAGACGATGCCGCCGGGCCGGTCCGCGACGCCCTGATCCAGCTCGGTGCCGGGGACCTGCAGTGGGCGCAGGCGACAGTGGACCTGCTGGAGCAGTCTGTGACGGCAGGCGGGACCGCCGAGCCAGCCGAGCCGCTGTACGCCCTGCTGCCCGAATTCCTTGCCCGGCGGATCGCCGGCCAGGAGCCCTACATGTTTGAAGGGGTCCAGCTCCGGTTTGTGCAGGCGCCTCCGAGCCAGCGCGGAGCAGCCGAGCTGGTGTCCTGGCCACCGCGCACCTTCGCGCGGAGGAACGGCACGCGCATCTGGCATTTCTCGTTCTACCTGCGGATCTCGCTGCAGACCGTGCCGTTCGACGCGCGGCCCCTGATCCACCTGCACGCAGGCGTCCGGCGGTGGGAGAGCGACCGGAGCGTCTACATTCCCCGGGGAGACAGCGTGTCGGTCTACCTGGCCGCCCGCGCGCCCTGGATCGAAGGCGCCCCGGTACCCAATGAGTTCCGCTTCGGCCGAGGCAGCCTGGTGTGGCGGCCTCGAGAGAAGGCCTGCTGGGCAATGGGCGGGCCGGAGGAAATGCTCCGGCGCCTCACCTTCGCGACCGAGTTTCCCGACCCGCAGGACCTGGTGAACGACCCGGCGCCATGGCTCGAAAGCCCAGCGGGGATCACCGCGGCCGTGGTGTACAGCACCGCGATGACGAGGGCTCACGGCGTCGGGCCCGGCCTGATGCCTCGCGACCGTTCCCCGCTCCTGGAGTGGGCCGCGCAGGCGCTGGAACCGGCGTTGGTTCCGGTGCCTGACCTCGTCCGCAGCGCCGTGCCTGCCAAGCCGTCCAACGCGCCCGCCCGCAGGCCGACGGCGCACGCCAGCGCCGATGAAGCCGCGGCACGTCACGAGGACGCCACAGCGAGCGCGCGGCGGGCGCAACTCGCACGAGTCCTCGGAGAACGCGACTTCATCGTGGACGTCTTCTGCCAGACCACCGCGATCCGCGAGGCGATCGTCGAAGCGGCCATCACGGACCTGGGGCTCGCCGGGGCGGACCTTCCCGGTCACCCGGGCACCCGGACCTGGAGGACCGGCGAGCTCGACGTCCAGCTGCGCCTGCATGAACTCGGCGCCCTCGGATCCGGCCTGCTGCTCGACGGGGAGGTGCCTGCCACGCGGGACCAGCGGGACGCCGCAGTCACTGAGCGCCGCTTGGCGGTATCCCGGCACATGGGAGGGCTCCCGCCGGGCAGCAGCCTGGTCCTGGCCGAGATCGACCGGCCGGCGAGATTCGCCGGGCCGCTGGCGGACCCGAAGATCGCTATGCGGCTGGGATTCGCCGACACGCACCTGGTCAGCCAGTTCATCCATCCGCCGAGCGATGATGACGACCCCGATGGGACCATTCCGCATCGGGCGCTGGCCGCCTGGCAGGACGGACTGCGGCAGGCCGGGCTCGCCAGCCTGCCAGCGCACAGCCTCGGCGACCGGATCCCAGCCGACCTGCAGTACCTGGCCATCTGGATCGTGCGCAAGAACAAGCCCGGCCCCACCGGGCACGCTCACTTCCTGCCCGTCGCCGTGCTCATGCGCCCCGAATCCCCCAGCGCGTTCGGTATCATCCCTAGGCTCACCCAGTGGGTGCCCTACGGCGAGCTGCTGCAGGCGATCGGGCAGAACGGCACGATCGAGGAGACATGGAGCCGCGAAGCCGCCCAGTCCCTCACCGAGCGGTTCATACGGCAGGTGCTGTACACGACGCGCATACGGCCCACTCTGCTGCTGACCCACGCGCAGAACCTGCGGTCCTGGTGGCCGAGTTTGACCAACTCGGCCGTGATCCCTGACCAAGTTGGCTTCGGAGGCTCGATGGGCCGGGCGGCCCTCTACGGCCCCGGGCTCAGGCACATCCGCGTGCGCGACAGCGACTCCTTCGAGACCCCGCAGTGGTTCGCGCCCAATGAGAACACTGGCAGGCCCGGCCTGGCCGAAGGGCTGTGGCTGGCGGCCGACGCGGGTCCCGGCAACAGGGTCTTCGGCAGCACGACCGCCAAGCCCGTCACCGCTAGCCACGCAGCGGTGAGCGCGTCAAAGCTGGTTCCACGATCCGCCGAGCGCCCGAGGATCGACACCGGCCAGCACGCATGGAACCCGTCGCTGCTAGAGATCGCCGTGCTGGCCTGCAGCAAAGACGACAACCCTGAGGCATTCGCGGCCCTGGCACACCAGCTACGGATCAGCCCCGACCACCGCGACGCCCTCAAGCTCCCAGTACCCCTGCACCTGGCATCCCTCGCCGCGGAGTACGTGCTACATGTCGAGGACGCGGAGCAATAGGCACCCGGTTGCAAGGTCGGCGTGGCGTCCAGCTGCCGGGTCGCCTACGGGAGAGGTAGAGGCTGTGGAGGCAACCCAGCGCCATCCCTCGGCGTACATGACGCTTGCCGAGGATCCGCTGGGCCAGGTCGTCGCCGCGGACTGGATCGGCAAGTTTTTCATGCTTGGTCGCCTGGCGGCGCGTTGGTCGCGGGCGCACGCCGACATTCAGCTGGTGGTCGTGCTGTCGGTGCCCGTCCGTGACTTCGCCGCAGTGCTGGTCGGATGCGGCTGGATGACCGCGACGGCCGAGCCGAGCATCCCGCCGGTGCGCGAGGTACTGGCAGGCCTCCCATTCCATGCCCCGGTCCGCGTGGTGACGCGGAGCAAGGTGCTGGCCGAGCACTTCGGCGGTGTCGACGTCGCGAAGGACCGCGCCAGGTTCGGCACCGACTGGCAGATCGACAAGCTGCGGGCAGTCGTCCCGCTCGAGTCTCTGGACACGCCGCGCAGCCAGCCGATCCCTGAGCCAGGGGTCATCAGCAGGCTGACCGGCATCCACAAGGATTGGTCGGCCCGGCTGTGCTCCCCGCCGCAGGATCTTGCGCTGGTGGGGACGCTAAAGTGGCTGGACGAGGACCTGACGGCGTTTCTCGGCCGGGGTGATGAGCGTGAGCCGGTCGCAAACCTCCTGCTTCCGGCGGGCCCGCCAGCCGCCACATGGTCGACCCGCATCTACCCGGCGTCACAGCTCGACGTGGAACTGCCACCGACGGGGGTGCGTGCCGTGGTGCTGGACGGCGCGGCCGCGACCAAGTACTTGCCGGCGATCGAGGCGCCGGTCGTCGTCTCGATCATGGATCGATCCATCGCCGATGTGTCGGTGCCGGAGTCGGTCATTAGCTACCGCAACACGCGTGGGGAGCCCGTGTCGCTGGAACACGACCTGCACTGGATGCCGCCGGGCGGTGTCGAGGTGCTGGGATTCGAGGTACCCCTATGAGCCGGCTCGATGCTGTGGCTTCTCGGTACGCCCGTTCGGCGGACCTCGTCAGAAACGGCGTCGAGCTCGACCTGGTCGGCGATCCGCCTGGGGCGCGCGTCAACGCCGCCGTCGTGCGGCTGCTACTGCTCGCCCGCGACGACGCCTCGGGGCTGTGGGACGGTGCGCTCGGCGCCGCCAAGGCTCTGCGCTGGCGGCTGCTGACCCAGCCGCAGCCTTTCGAGTTCGGTTCGGCCGTCCGGACGGCCGCCGCTGACGTCGTGGCCGAAGCCGGCCGACTGCGGGCTGCTGTAGGCCCGCCGGCCCAGCATGCCCTCGACGAACTGGCTGCCGCCGCCGAGGCTGTCGTTGCTGCCGATCCCATCGCGGGCGGCGTACTGCTGGAATCGATCCAAGAGGCAACCGCCGGGGCCTGTGTGGTCATCGCCGCGAGCGGAGCGGCCATGGCCGGCCTGGAGAGCTGGCTCGGCCCGGTCGGTTTCCGCGTCAGGAGCGCCAGCCAGCTCATCCGCGAGCAGTTGTTCGTCGAGTCCGCGTACGCCGCCGGCCCGCCCCGGTTCTTCCCGGCCTCTCTGGTGACTGCCCCGATGACCGAGACTGTGAACTTCGTGTTCCCGGCGTGGTTCGGCGACCGTTCGCTGCCACGTTCGGTGCTCGCCGCCCGCGCCGAGGGCGCCGTTGCGGTCACCGGGACAGACTTCCCGATCGGGGATGTCACCGACCCGGTGGCGGCCCCCACCGAGGACGCGGTCGACGAAACGGAACTGCTGCCGCAGGCCAGCTGGATTCCGCCAGACGCCGCACCGCGGGAACCGGGCGCCGACGAGGTCGCCGCCCGCCGTCTGCTGCTCAGCGGTGGCTACAGCATGTGGCTCGACGACGACGGGGAGTGGATCCGCGCGGTCGACCCGTCGCAGCCGGGCGGCGGACGGGTCATCAACATCGATGTCGAGGCCGTGCGCCCCGGCATCTACCTGCTGCTGCGTGACGGGCAAACCGAACGGCGCGCTCTCTACGACGCGGCGCTGCAGCTGATGGGCCCGCAGGCCGGGGCCGTCGTCGCGTCCCAGTCTGATTGGAAGGGCGCCCTCCAGGCGAAGCTCGACCAGCTCGGGCGGGCCGCCGTTGTCCAGGAACTCGCCGCAGCCGGTGTCAGAACGTTCGACCGGGTCGCGGCCTGGACCGAGCCGATGCTGGCGAGGCCGCGCAGCAACCAGGACTTCGAGAGGCTGCTGCAGTGGCTTGGAGTCAACGTGCACCCGGCCTACGAGCTGGCCACGGCCTTGCGCCGCAAGCGAGCCCAAGCCAGCACCAAGATCGGCGACCAGCTCGAGGAAGCGGTCGCCGCGGCCGACATGTCGCTCCTCGAGCGCGATGGCCACCTGCGGCTTGAGCTGAAGGCGGAGGGCTTCCGCGGCGTCATCGCGACGCGGGTGCTCAGCATCTCGCCCCACGTCGAGATCATCTCGCGCCACGACGCGCGCGTGCTGAGGCCGGATCGGAGCGCCAAGTGGCTCGAATGATGCCGCCATACTGCCCGGAGGAAGCGCCGCCAGGGGAGCGGGCGCTGTTCAACGCGCTTGCGAGCAGCCCGGAGACCGACAGGTGGATCGTGCTCCACTCGCTGGCCATCGCGTCACACGTCCGGCAGGTGAAGGGCGAGGCCGACTTCGTCGTCATCGTCCCCGACCACGGCGTCCTGGTTGTCGAGGTGAAGTCCCATCCGTCGAGCGAGCGGTTGCCCGACGGCCGCTGGAAGCTCGGCACCCAGGCGCCGACCAGCCGCGGGCCGTTCCAGCAGGCCAACGAGGCCATGCACAGCATCAAGAACTACCTGATGTCGCGGGCTGTGAACCTGCGATCGGTGCCCGTGATCGACGCAGTCTGGTTCACCCATGTCCGTGCCCGGACGATGCTGCCGCAGAGCCCGGAGTGGCACAGCTGGCAGCTGCTCGACTCCGAAGACCTCAGGACCGGTGCCGTGCCGGCGATCCTGCGGACCCTCGCGGCCGGCGCCGGGCATCTGGAGAGCCGCATTACCGGCTTCACCCACGGTGGGGCCGGGCCCGACCAAGCAACCGCCAGCCGGATCGCCACCATCCTGCGGCCGAAGTTCGAAGCGGCCATCGTGGCCGGCGACATCCGGCGGGCACGCCACGCGCAGCTGGTGGCCTTCATCGACGAGCAGTACGACGCGCTCGACAACATGCAATACAACCGGGCGATACTGTTCACCGGCCCTGCCGGCTCGGGCAAGACCTGGCTGGCGATGGAAGCGGCACGCCGCGAGATCGAACTCGGACACACCGGTCGGCTGCTCTGTTTCAACCGCCTCCTCGGTCAGCGGCTCAAGGAGGAGATGGCCGACATCGATGGACTCCAGGTCGGCACCTTCCACCAGGAGGCACTTCGCCTGAGCGGCAGCCAAGCGCCAACTAGGGCCGGGCAGCAGTTCTGGGATGAGGAACTGCCCGACCTGGCGATTGAGGCGCTAATCCGCCATGGCGAGCGCGAGGCGGGCGACTTCCTGATTGTCGACGAGATCCAGGATCTGGCACGCGAGCCGTTCCTCGATGTCCTCGACCTCCTGGTGAAGGACGGTCTCCAGGGCGGCCGGTTGTTGCTCTTCGGCGACTTCGAGCGGCAAGCCATCTACGAGACCGGCGACGGCCGCAACGTGCTGACGGAGCGGATCTCTGGCCTGGCCACCTTCGTGCTAACCGTCAACTGCCGGAATTTGCCGCGCATCGGCACAGTCGTAGAGAAGCTGACCCACATGATCCCCGGATACCGCCGCTTCCGCCGACCGGACGACGGCGCCGACCCCGAGTTCATTCCGATCCGGCGTGGGCAGGATCAATCGGCGGCCCTGGCCGACGCCGTGCGCGCCCTGCGTAACGACGGCTACGGCCTCGACGAGATCGTAGTACTGAGCCCGCTCCGGCAAGGCTCGACCGCGGAGACGACCACCGACCCGTGGTTGCGCCAGGTCCTGCGCCCAGCAGATGGCCTGGCACCGGTGGCGGGGCAGTTGCGCTTCAGCACTATCCATTCCTTCAAGGGCTTGGATGCGCCTGCCGTGATCATCACCGACCTCGATGAGGCGACCTCCCCGAACTTCGAATCGCTCCTCTACATCGGAATGTCGCGCGCGACCGACCGCCTGACCGCTTTGATCGAGATCCAGACACTTCGCGCCGCCTACGGAGGAAGATGATGACCGGTGTCGAAGCCCGCGCCATCATGGAGGCCGCTGTGCGGCGCGAGCTATTCGGGCCGCCTGCCGACGAGCCGCCGCGCGGCAAGCCGCTGGACTGCTCAACCGGGAGTCATCACTTCGACATTCGCGAGGACAGCTGGGGCCTGTGGCACAACGCCAGCACCGGGCAGGAGATACTGACCGGTACCGACCCCTTGCACCGTTACGGCATCGGCGTCCTGTTCGCCGGCGCCACCGACCACGGCACCGACATCTCGGGCTGCCAGGCAACCCTCCCGGCGGGTAACGGCGTCGATGACCTCGCCGGCGTCACCGGGCTGAGCGAGACCGACGAGGAACTGACCGAGCCCGTCGTCGAGATCGAGGTCAAGGGCACCACCGAACCGCGCGGCGAGGCCGACAGCGATGACTTCGACCTGACCGATGCGAACTCGTTCAGGCCCTCGGCCATGGCCATCTCCTTCCAGTGCCATGTCCCCGCGGACGGCTCGCTCGCGGTCACCGTTACCGGCGCCTACTACGACCGCCTGTCGGTTGAATGGCCTGGCCTTCGACGCCCCCGTACCTGGTGGGTGCGCCGGCCCCTCGAGCTGACCGGCACCATCTCCGGGCAGGTCCTACTCGACGAGACCAACCGCCGCAAGAACGTGATGCTGACCCCGGCGGGAGACTTCCGGATCACTCCGACGCTGCAGGTCTTCAGCCGCCGCGTGCCGGGGCACCCGGCCGACTCGACGGAGCGCCTGGTCACGGTGGCCGCGCTCAATACGACACTCGGGTCGGGCCCGTCGACGGCGCTGTTCCAGATGACCTTCCGGGCAGAGCCCCGAGAAGGCCTGTCCATTACGCCTTACCCCGACGTCGACCAGCACGAGCCCGACGAGGAAGAGCAGTCGATCGCGTTGCTCTACCGCAAGCAGCTGACCTACGCGATCGGGCACGGGTGCGCCGCCGACTGGAAGGCAGGCCTGGGTGAACGCACTGCCAGCGCGGTCTGGGCCGAGCCACTGCCTGCCTACGAGGGCGTCAGCCTGACCCCGAACGTCTACCTCACCGCTGCCGACGGCAGCCGCTATCCCGTAACCGTGAGCATGGAGGAACTAGCGAGCGGGACCGGCCAGGGTCACGATCAGGTCGAAACCGTGCTGCGCCTCTACGCCGAATGGATCGCCGACCGTGAGGCCGAGATCGCAAGCCTGCCGTCGCAGTTCCACCTGGCGGCACAGCGCCACATGGACCGGGCCCAGGCGGCCCTCGACCGGATGCGGGCTGGCTGGCAGCTGGCGACGACCGACCCGATCTCGACGCGAGCCTTCCGGCTCGCCAATGAGGCGATGCTGTTCCAGCAACTCCGCTCCAGCTTCGACAAGCGCGACGTCCAGCGCCTGAAGGACGGCCGGCTGATCGTCGACGGTCCACATCCCACGCCGACGCCGGTGCCGGGCAAGGGCAACTGGCGGCCGTTCCAGATCGCCTTCTTGCTGGCCAGCCTCCCCGAGCTCGTCGACCCGACCCGTCCAACCCGCTCGACTGTCGACCTGATCTACTTTCCGACCGGCGGCGGCAAGACCGAGGCTTACCTCGGCGCCTCTGCCGTCAGCCTGCTGGCCCGTCGCCTGCGCGACAAGGGCGACGCGGGAACCGATACTCTCATGCGTTACACGCTGCGGCTGCTGACCGCGCAGCAGTTCCTGCGGGCGGCCGCGCTGGTGTGCGTCCTGGAGGACATCCGCTCGAAGAACGAGGACGAGCTCGGTACGACGTCGTTCGGCATCGGTATCTGGCTGGGCGGATCCACGACGCCCAACAGCTGGGATCAGGCTTGCGAGAACCTGCGCCAGCTACGCCGCGACGCTTGGGCACAGAACAAGTTCCTGCTGCTGCGCTGTCCCTGGTGTGGCACCGAGATGGGGCCCAAGCCGAAGCCCCGTGGCGGCCAAGACGTCATCGGTTACGAATTGGTCGGCAACAAGGTGGAGTTCAGGTGCCTGGACCGCGCCTGCCGCTTCGGAGGACGACGCAAGCTGCCGGTGCACGTCGTCGACCAGGACATCTACGACAGCCGCCCGTCGATCGTCATCGGCACGGTCGACAAGTTCGCCATGATGGCCTGGCGCCCCGAGGCCAGGGCGATCTTCGGATTGGCCTACGACGGCACGCGGGACGTTTCGCCGCCCGGCGTGATCATCCAAGACGAGCTGCACCTCATCTCGGGGCCGCTCGGCTCAATGGTCGGTCTCTACGAGCCCATCATCGATGACCTCTGCACCGACAAGCGCACCGCGGAACCGGTCGCGCCCAAGATCATCGCCTCGACGGCGACGATCCGCCGCTACGAGGAGCAGATCCGCGGGCTGTTCGGGCGCGAGCAGGTCGCGCTCTTCCCCCCGCACGGCTTGGAAGAGGGTCGCTCCTTCTTCGCAGAACCTGCCGTGCTCGACAGCGGAGAGCGCGAGCCGGGACAGCGCTATGTCGGCATCATGAGCGCCTCGCTCGGCTCGACACAGACCGTCCAGGTGCGGGTCGCAGCAGCGACGCTGCAGGGCGCGGTCACCATCCCGGACACGGACAAGGACGGCTACTGGACCAACCTGAACTTCCTTAACAGCCTTCGCGAGCTTGGCAACACCGTCTCCCTCATCCAGTCCGACATCCCGGACTACCTGACCGGACTGCGCCGTCGCGAGGATCTCGCCTCACCCAGGTGGCCGCGCATCCCGATGGAGCTGACCGGCCGCCGCCGCAGCGACGATATCCCAAAGGCGATCGAGCAGCTGCAGCTGGCCTACGGCGATCCGGGCTGCGTCGACATCTGCCTGGCATCGAACATCATCGAGGTCGGCGTCGACATCGACCGGCTCGGCCTGATGACTATCGTTGGCCAGCCCAAGACGACGGCGCAGTACATCCAGGTCAGCGGCCGGGTTGGGCGCCGGCCCGACCGCAGCCCTGGCCTGGTGCTCACGATCTACGGTGCCGCCAAACCCCGCGACCGAAGCCATTACGAGCGTTTCCGTACCTACCACCAGCGGCTCTACGCACAGGTCGAGCCGACCTCGGTGACGCCGTTCGCCGCTCCGGTGCTCAAGCGCGCGCTCCACGCCGCTACCGTGTCGCACATCCGCCAGTCCACCGCGATCGGGCTGCCCGTGTATCCGTTCCCAGGACCCGACTACGACACGGCCGTCGGCCTGCTCCGGGAGCGGGCGGCGCTCGCCGATCCCGATGAGCTTTTTACCCTGGAGCGGGAGCAGCGAAAGCGCGCCAATGAATGGGAGAAGTGGGAACGCACGACCTGGAGTGCAAACGTCATCGGGGGCGATCCGAAGCAGGGCCTAATGCGGTATGCCGGCACGCTGCCGGACCTCAAGGCTGAAGCCACAATCTGGGACGTGCCGACCAGCATGCGTAACGTCGATGCCGAATGCCGCCTGGAGGTCTCCCTGGACTACAACCGCGAAGAAGCCGCCGCAGCCGAGGAGGAGCAGCAATGAGCTCGGGAAGCATCAGGCGGGCCCAGCTCGTATCGCCGTTCGGTGTCGGCGCCATGAGCATCCTGGTGAACGGCACCTCGGTGATCACCGCGGGGCTCGACCACTGGTATACCGTCAACGACCCGGCTCTCCTCGAGCTCAACGAGTACCGTGCCCAGGACTGGCGCCTGGAGCAGCGCCTCCAAGTTCGCGAATTCCGGCTGCCGCCCGATTACCGGATCCGCAGGCGGGGAGACGATCCGCGCAACACCAACCTCAAGGTTCCCGTGCTCCGCTTCCCCCGGTGGTCGTTCTGCATGTACTGCAAACGGCTAGAGCTGAGCCCGCTCAGCATGGCACAGCCAGTCGAATGCCCGGACCCGAAGCACAAGCAGGACGACGGCGGCGCCAAGCGGAAGGCGCCGCGCATGTCCCAGGTGCCCTTCGTCACCATCTGCGCCCACGGCCACCTCGACGACTTCCCGTTCCGGGAATGGGTTCACAAGAGTCACCACCCTGGCTGCAACGGGACGCTGCGGCTTGAGTCGCGCGGCGGCGGCGGCCTTGAGGGGCAGGTCGTAGTCTGCGATCCCGATGGCAGCCGCAACGGCTGCGGCAAAGAGCGTTCACTCGAAGGCATCATGAACTCCCACTGGGACAACCAGGTCGAGCACACCTACCTGACCGACCAGCTCGTCACCAAAGAACAGCCGTACTTCTGCAAGGGTGCCCGCCCCTGGCTGGCCCAGACCGAAGGGTCGTGCGGCGAGCCGATCAGGGGTGCGCTGCGCGGTGCGGGCAACGTCTACTTTCCGAAGGTCGAGTCATCGATCTACCTGCCCCGGCAGGTTGGCGCCGTCAGCGCCGCGCTCCACGACCTGCTGAACCGGGCGGACGTCCGGCCGATCCTGCGCATGCTGAACCGGCTCGACGGGGCTAATGTGACCGCCGACCAGATCCGGGCCGACGTGCCGCACGAGCTCTTCCACCCGATCACCGATGAAGAGCTCCTGGCTGGCTACCGCGACATGTTCGGGATCGACAGCGCCGCCCAAGCAGGCGCCGGCGCCGAAGGGGCCGGTGAAGACGGCGATGGCGAGGGCGCCGAGTCTCTCACCAGCACCGACGTCTGGCGCCACCCAGAGGTCCGGTTGCTCCGCGAGACGCCAGCCGACGACCTGCTCACCGTCGCCGATCCGGGCATGCACCCCGAACTGACCGCGCTGCTAGACCGCGTCCGACGAATCGAGACGCTGACCGAGACACGGGCGCTGCGCGGCTTCACCCGGGTCCGCGACGACGACCTGAAGCTCTCGGTCGGCAAAGCTCTGCTACGTCGGCGCATGCTGTCGCCCGAACATGACTGGCTGCCGGCGTACGTCGTCAAGGGAGAAGGGATCTACCTCGAACTCGACCCAAGCCGGTTGCGGGCTTGGGAGCAGCGGCCCGAGGTGCTGGCCCGGGCTCAGAAGATCACCGACCACTATGGCGACGTTGCCCGGCTGCGAGGCATCAGGCCGAGAACGATCAGCCCGCGCTTCGTCCTGATCCACACCCTCGCCCACCTGCTGATCAACGAGCTGATCTTCGCCTGCGGCTACAGTTCGGCCTCGCTCCGGGAGCGGCTCTACATCTCGGAGACGCTCGGAAGAACGATGGCGGGCCTGCTGATCTACACGGCCGCCGGCGACTCGGAAGGCACGATGGGCGGCCTGGTGCGGATGGCCAAGCCTGAGAACCTGTGGCCGGTCATGGCCAACGCTATAAACGACGCTCGTTGGTGCTCCACCGACCCAGTGTGCATGGACGCTGGGGAGAAGGGGCAGGGGCCAGACTCCTGCAACCTCGCGGCCTGTCACGGCTGCGCTCTGCTGCCGGAAACCAGCTGTGAGGAGTTCAACCGCTTCCTGGACCGCGGCCTGGTGATCGGGACCTTCGACGACCCGTCGGTTGGGTACTTCGCCGACATATCTCTGTGACTCCTGCGCGGATCGTCACTGGCTCGACCCCTGCCCGACCGGTTCACAGTCGCCCTCCAGCAGCAATGAACCGTGCCGACTTTCTGCAGGCGGGGAGTACTCCCTTGCGCCGAAAGTTCTCCACTGGCGTTCTTGGTGTTGGCGGGCGGCTTGACCGCGTCCCGACGGATCGCTATGCTTTCAGTGAAAGCGTGGAAATCACGACCGATGGAGGTAGCCCGTGGCCCGATATGAGATAGGTGGCGGGGGCGTCTTCTTCGCCACGCGCGAGCGGGGCCGGCGGGTGCGCGAGGAGATCGAGCAGGAGCTGGCACGGGTGTCCCCGCGGGACGGTCTGGCGGTCAGCTTCAAGGGCGTGGAGGGAATCACGGTGTCCTTCGGCGACGAGTGCATCGCCAAGCTCATAGTCGCCCGCGCGGCCGGAGATTTCGACGACCGGGGCCTGGTCATCGAGGATATGAACGCCGACGTGCGCGAGACGCTGGAGGCTGTCTTCCTCAGGCGGAAAATGGCAGTGGTTGCCCTTAACGATGCCGGGCAGCCGGAGATTCTCGGCGAGCCAGCCTGGATGAACGTGACGCTTGCCGCCGCTCTGGAACTGCGGTCGTTCCGCGCCAGTGATCTTGCTGACCGCCTGCACATTACCCCGCAGGCGGCCAACAACCGCTTGAAGAACCTGGTCTCGTCCGGCGCGGTGGCGCGCGAGCGGATCGTGCCGTCAGGCGGCGGCAAGGAGTTCGGTTACGAGGTCGTAGTCCCGGCGTACGCGTAGGTAGCGAGGGCGGTCCGGCGCGGCCGCCCTCCTTCAGGAGAGCGATTTCCACGGTGACAGTGAAAGCTATGAAAACATTCATCCTGAGCGTTCCGCCCACGGCCGGGAACGCAGTGGTTCCGGGTGCCGTCGCGGCGCTTGACGGGTCGTGCACGCGATTCGAAGTGATGGCCGGCAGCCTGTCCTTCGCGACCCCGCTGGACCTCTGCGCACTTCGCGCTCTGGTCGATCAGGCAGCCAGGGTCTGCGACACCGTGTTCTTCGACTGCCCGGTGACGCCGGACGTGCACAACTACCTCGCGCGGATGAACTTCTACGAGCGAATACCAGCGAATGTCGAGCTGTCCCGCGGCGCGCCGGCATTGCGCCGGACAAACCGGACCGCGCGCCTGATCGAGGTGTGCCGGGTGGAATCGAGCGATGACGTCCAGCGGCTCGAGGAGTCCGTCTGGGCGGTGGCCCAGCCACATTTCGGGAGCGGGCCCATGGCGAGAGCGTGTGTCTCCGTAATCGCCGCGGCAACCGAGAACGTGCTCGACCACGCGAAGAGCCCGGTCGGCGCCATGGTCGCCGCGCAGAGTTACAGCCGGACTGGCCTGCAGCTGGCCGTCGTCGATCTCGGCCTCGGCATTCCGGACACCCTTCGCTCCCGGGCCGAATACCGCAGCCTTACCGACATCGAGGCGGTGCGGAGGGCGCTCGACGACGGGGTGACGTCGACCGGCGAAGCCGGACGGGGAGCGGGACTTGCCGAGATCATCTCTTCGGCCCAGCGCACGAGGAACTCGACCCTTGTCATCCAGTCCGGCCGCGCGCAATTCACCGTCAGCTGCAGCCGCGGCACCGCCCGGACATATTCGACGCGTCCTGGGATATCGACGCCCGGGACCTGGATTTCACTCGTACTCAAGCCCTAGCTCACGGAAGGCACATACAGCATGGAGACCAAGGCGGACATCCACATCATCATCGACCACCGGGAGTACACCGTTCACGTGACCGAGATGACCGGCGCTCAGCTGAAGGCACTGGCCGGGATCCCGCACGCGAACCTCCTCTTCCTGGAGGTGCGCGGTCCTGGCGAGGATGAGCCCATCCCCAACGACAAGCTCGTGCACCTGCGGGACGGCGAGCACTTTTACGACATGCCGCCCGGCAACTTCGGGCACGGCCGACGGTAGCTCTCATGGACGTTCTTGCCGTCCAGCTCGCAGTCGTCCGGCGCCGGTATCCGGCCGCGGGCCTCGAATCGGCATCAGACGGGTCACGGCTTCTCATGGTCCCGGAAGTGCATCTCTGCCATGGCTGGAGCGCGACGGTGACGAGTATGCGAGTGCTGATACCGGTCGGGTTCCCCCACGTCAAGCCCGACTGTTTTTATGCCGATGCGGCATTGCGGCTTGCCTCTGGGGCTGAGCCCGCGTCGAGCAACCTTCAGAATGTCTTCGGCGGCCAGTACAGGTGGTTTTCATGGCACATCTCAGCCTGGGATCCAGCCCGCGGATCACTCGATCAGTACCTGCGGGTCTGCGAGAGCAGGCTAAGGCCGGCCAGGTGACTGCGGAGGCCGTGCTGCGCGTGCCGCAGCCGCTGTGGGACGCAGTCATGGCAGACCTGCTGTCGACAGCGGAGCTGGAGCGAGCGGCGGTCGGCTTCGCGGGAATCCGGCGGAGCGGCGCAGCCAGGCAGCTGCTACTCCGCGACTGGATGCCCGTTCCCGCCAGCGAGTACCTCGTACAGCTTGGCTATCACCTGGAGGTAAGCCCGGTGTTCTGGGCGCGCGCGGCGAAGCGGTGCCGTGCTGACGGCGAGGCGATGGTCATCATGCACAGTCATCCTCGCGACCCGGAGCGGCCACGATTCTCCCCATCTGATGACAGCGGGGAGAGGGACCTCATTCCGAAGGTACGAGCTCGTGCCGAGGTTCCGGTCGCCGCGGTTGTGATCTCTCCGGGCGGCGTGACCGGCAGGCTGACCGAGGACGGCGCCGTCCGGGGTATGGACGTGCGGGCAGCGGGAACTTTCGGCCGCCCTGACGCAACCGCCAGCCACGATCTGGATGCGGCCTTCGACCGGCAGGTGCGAGCCCTGGGGAAGGACGGCCAGGCGCTGCTTCGCGGTCTCAGGGTCGGCGTCGTCGGCATGGGCGGCCTCGGCTCGCACGTGGTCCAGCAGCTTGTCCACATCGGCGTGGGCCAGGTCACCGTCATCGATCCCGATCATGTGGCGGTCACGAACCTGTCGCGGCTCGTCAGCGCCTCCCGCTGGGACGTGTGGCTGCGACGCCGCAAGACACACCTCGCGCGACGGATGACGCGCCGGCTCGGCGGTAAGACTCGCATTACCGAGATCAGCGAGCCGCTCGCCACGCCAGCGGCTGCGGATCGGATTCTCGACTGTGACCTGGTCTTCGGGTGCACTGACAATCAGCTCAGCCGGACTGTGCTCAACGCGATTGCCTTCCAGTGCTATCTGCCTGTCCTCGATCTCGGCGTCGAACTTCAGGCAGCGTCGATGGGAGGACGCGTCGCCTGGCTTGCTCCGGGCGGAGCGTGCCTGTGGTGTATGGGCGTGCTCGACCCGGAAAGCGTCCGGGCCGAGCAGCTTCCGCCTGCCCTTCGCCGGGACGAGGAGGCGCGCGGATACATCCGCGGGATCGACGAGCCGGCGCCCGCCGTTGTCAGCATCAACGGCGTCATCGCCAGCCTCGGCGTCACTGAGATGCTGGCCCGGCTGACCGGCTTCGCCGGCACGGCCGCTCGTTCCAGCCTCCTGCTCTACCGGCTCGCAGACGGCGTCGTCCGGCGGACATCACCCAGGCCCGGACCCGCCTGCCCGACGTGCTCAGCGGCCGGGATTCTCGGGGCGGGCGACCTGGCCCCACCGCCATGGCAGGCGTGACAGCCGCAGACCCAGCCCTGCGAAGCATTAGCGCGGACTTCCACGCGCACTAATTCTCCCTCCGTTCTTCTGAGCAGGGCACGGGTTCTTGGAGCCGAGGACGGGTCCTGAGCTGCGGAGTTGTGCTGTGGTCAGGTCAGCTGGCTGGCTTG
>JAJYUU010000014.1 GCA_021792405.1 Actinomycetes bacterium | reverse complement strand
TGCGAGCGGGCGGAGAGCCTGTTCGGAGTGGATCACGCCAACGTCCAGCCGTACTCGGGCTCGCCCGCCAACCTCGCCGTTTACCTGGCCTTCGCGTCCCCCGGCGACACCGTGATGGGGATGGCACTGCCGATGGGCGGTCATCTGACCCACGGCTGGCCGGTCTCGGTGACCGGCAAGTGGTTCCGGTCGGTGCAGTACGGCGTCCGCGCCGACACCGGCAGGCTCGATCTGGACGAAGTCCGCGACCTGGCCAGGCGCGAGCGGCCGAAGGTCATCTTCTGCGGCGGGACGGCCATCCCGCGCATCATTGACTTCCCGGGGTTCGCCGAGATCGCTAACGAGATCGGCGCCATCCTGGTCGCGGACATCGCGCACATCGCCGGGCTGATCGCCGGCGGTGCGCATCCGTCGCCGGTCGGCTACGCCAGCGTGCTCACGACGACCACGCACAAGACGCTGCGCGGTCCGCGCGGCGCGATGATCATGTCGACCGCCGAGCACGGCCCGGCGCTGGACAAGGCCGTCTTCCCTGGTCTTCAGGGCGGGCCGCACAACCACACCACGGCCGCGATCGCCGTCGCGTTGCGGGAGGCCGCGCAACCGTCGTTCCGTGCCTACGCACACCAGGTCGTCGCCAACGCCAAGGCACTCGCTGACGCATTGCTCGCTCGGGGCTATACGCTGGTGTCCGGCGGCACCGACAACCACCTGATCCTGCTGGACCTTACCGCGCAGGGCATCGGCGGCAAGCCTGCCGCTAAGGCGCTGGACCGGGCGGGCATCGAAGTGAACTACAACACCGTCCCGTTCGATACCCGCAAGCCGTTCGACCCGTCCGGCATCAGGATCGGCACGCCGGCGATCACGACCAGGGGACTGACCCAGGAACACATGAGCCAGATCGCCGCGTGGATGGACGAGGCGATCACGGCCGCGGCGAAGGACGACGAGGAGGTGATCGAGCGCGTCGCCGGTGAAGTGCGTGACCTGCTGGCGGGCTATCCGATGCCGGGCTGGGCCGCGGCCTGAGGCGGCTGGCCGGCGCCCTTTGGCGCGTTCCCGCTTGCCGTGGGAGCCTGGCGAATGTATGTTCGAATGCAATAGTTCTGCCTGTCTTCCCCTGGGCGACGCGGCGGCACCGCGCGTGGTGCCTGTGCCAGGGAGCGGGAGATGCGCGGTATCCGCGGCGAGCCGGTGGAGGTCTGGCTGCGGGACGGCCGCCCCGCGAGATTCGTCTGGCGCGGGCGGATGCACACGGTGATCTTCGTGCTGGAGCGATGGGTCACGCTGGCGGCGACGCCGGACGACGGCGCGACTGCCGGTGCAGGCGGTACCGAGCGCTGGCGCCTCGAGGCGGCACCGGAGCGCAGCGTGCCGCCGGCAACCTATGAACTGTGCCGGGATCTGGCTTCCGGGCGCTGGCTGCTATGGCGCGCCTGACAGGCGGCGGCGCGACCCGGCGGGTTTCGCGCTAAGCCCCGGCCAGGTTCCCGTACTGTATAGCTGTCTGACCGAGATACCTGTCTGACCGAGCCAGAGACTTCCGTAGCTAGGACACTCATGACCTCCGTACCGGACAAGATCACCCAGGTTGTGTGGCGCTTCGTCCCCGCTCCGATCGAGCGGAAGCTGCACACCGATGCGGGGAACCGGTTCGTTCGGTTCGTGCCCGCCGCCCTCGCCGCGGTGATCACCAGCCAGATCGTGCTCGGCCTGCTGACTGGTCCGGTGAACCTCAGCGCGGGCGCCTCGGGCGTCATCGCCTCGATGACCGCGGCTCTGGTGAGCTATCTGCTCAGTCGCTGGGCCTGGGAGCGCAAGGGGAGGCCGGACTGGCTGAGGGAGACCCTGCCGTTCTGGGCCGTCTCCATCGCCGTCTGGGTCATCCTCGGCCTGACGTCGCACTATGCGAGCGTCTGGGCGCACTCGATGGGCTATACCCACCTGATGAAGCACGTTGTCGTTCAGGGCGCGTACTTCCTGATGAACTGCGTTACCTTCGTGTCCCGGTTCCTGATCTTCCACTACCTCCTCTTTACCGGCCGGGGCCGGGACGAGCAGGCTGCGGCTTCGGTCGGAGCGGACCTTGCGACCGCGGAGACCACGAGCGGAACTGACACCGGGCCGCTCGCCCTGGTGCCTGGCGACCCCGGGCCGCCGCGTCGCTGAGTCATGAACCCGGTTACCGAGGAGTCGTACCGGATACTGCGCTCCCGGATCGACTTCTCCCGGCTGCCGAAGTTCAGCCGAGACGTAACCGAACGGGTCATTCATGCCAGTGCTGACTTCGACTACTTCACCGACCTGGTCTGTGACGAGCAGTCGCTCGCCGAGGCGGTCGCCGCGCTGGCGGCAGGGGCGCCGGTCATCGCCGACTCGGCGATGGTCGCCGCCGGCATCACCGGCAGCCCGGTCCTGTGCAAGATCGGCGAACCGCTGACGCAGCGGCTGGCCAGGACTGCGTCGATCAGCCGGGCCGCGGCCGCCGTACGGCTGGCGTTCGGGGAGGCGGGACCGGGCGCTGTCTGGGTCGTCGGCGGCGGGCCGGAGGCGCTTGCCGAGATTCTCAGCCGCCGGGTCGAGCCGGCGTTCGTCGTTGGCCTGCCGGCCGGCTTTGTCGGCGCGGCCGAGGCCAAGGACGCACTGCGGGCAAGCGGCATCCGGTCGGTGAGCAACGTGTCCGAGAAGGGCGGCCCGGCGGTTGCCGTCGCGGCATTCAACGCACTGCTCAGCAGCGCACTGGCGGCACCCGGATCGCTTGCGGGCTGGGGGCCGGACCAGAAGGCTGGGCTCGCCGACGACGACGGCACGGTCTGAAGCACGCAGGTTTGCGGGGACTTCGTCGGCTCTGTCCGATTGAGCCGTCCTCGGCCTGGCCGAAGTGACCGGTAAGCAGCGCGGGCATGGATCGAATGAATGATCGATAAGTGCTGTCTGACTGCGTGATTGCAGGATGGCCGGTGGTAGAGCGCCAGCTAGTTGTCCCGGTTGCAGTATTACTGCCGGTAATCTGCGCTAGCAGCGCACAATTAGGTACAGGGCGGATACTGTCGGCCCGGGACTGGACAACTGTGGTTCCGGCGTTTGAAAGTCATGATGGTGGAGCGTGACCTGCTCGGCGTGCCTGCACCAGGCGGTGCGAGCGGCGAGAGCAGACCTGCGGTGCCGCCGGGAACCGGCCCCGTGCGGCCACCGCACGGGGCATGTGCAGGAACAACGGCACTGCTGGGGCAGGAGACCCGGAAGTATGACCGAGGGAATGGACGCGGCTGCGGCGCAGAGCCTGCCGGGCGGACCCGGCTGGCCCAGGCCGGCTGCTGCTGACCAGTCATTCCGCGGTGCCCAGGCTGTGCCCGGCCACGGCGGGCCACCGGCTTCGTTCGCCGAGGTGGCGATGACTGCACCGGTGCCGGCCGGCCCCCAGGGCCTGGCTACGGTCGAGGGCGCCAGTGATGCCAGCCAGGCCAGCGGTGCCAGCCAGGCCGGCGTGCCCGCTGGCCAGCCGACCGGCCAGCCGGCCGGGGCCGGGTCGATCTGGACGCGGTCGGCCGCTACCGAACCAGGTGACTCCGGCGCCGCCGGGGTCGGGGAGACGGCCGGGGTCGCGGAGACTGCCGGGGCTGCTGGGACCGCCGGGACGGTGCGGGCCGCTGCGGACGATGAGCCGTTCGCCCGTGTTGACGCCCGGAAACTCGAGGCTGCCCTGCTCGGCCTGCGCCACCCGATCCGCACCGTTCCGCTGCTCTTCGAGTCTCCCGGCGTCGCCGACGCGAGGGCGGAACGGGTCAAGCTGCTCAGTCAGATCGACGACTACCTGCTGCCGCGGCTGCGCCAGTCGGGCGCGCCGATCCTGGTGGCGCTCGTCGGGTCGACCGGCGCGGGCAAGTCGACGCTGATGAACAGCGTGGTCGCCAGGCAGGTCAGTGCCACCGGGATCCGGCGCCCGACCACGAACAGCCCGGTCCTGGCCTGTCATCCGGACGACATGAGATGGTTTGCCGAGAATGTCTTCCTGCCGACGCTGCCGCGCGTCCGCCAGCAGGGCCTGGCCATGCCCGGCCGGGACGGGCTGCTGGTGCTGGCCGCCAGCGAGGGCATGCCGAAGGGCGTCGCCGTGCTGGACACGCCGGACATCGACTCGGTCGTGCAGGCCCACCGGGATTTCGCCGACCAGTTCCTGGATGCGTCCGACCTGTGGCTGTTCGTCACGACCGCCCGCCGTTACGCCGATGCCGCAGTCTGGGAAATGCTGCAGTCTGCCCGCGATCGCGGGGCCGCGCTGGCGATTGCGCTGTCGAGGGTCCCCCCTCCCGCGGCGGCCGAGCTCTCGGCTCATTTCGACGCGATGCTCGAGGCCAACGGCTTGAGTGACGTCCGCAGGTTCATCATCCCTGAGACCGTGATCACCGACGCTCAGCTGCCGGCCGAGGTCGCTGCCCCGATTCGCGAGTGGCTTGCCGACACGGCGAGGCGGGACGACCGGCGGGTCGCCGTGCTGACCCAGACCATGTCCGGCGTCCTCGATACCTTCCGCACTCGGGTGCCGGCCCTGGCCGACGAGGTGACTGCCCAGCTTGCGCTGCGGCACCAGCTCCGCGAGACGGTCGAGGCGGCCTTCACGGCTGGCCTGGCTGAGTTCGAGCAGGCTACCGGAGACGGATCGCTGTTGCGTGGCGAGGTGCTGGCGCGCTGGCAGGATTTCGCCGGGGCTGGTGATCTGCTGCGTACGCTTGCGGCGCGGCGCGGCCGGGGCGGTGGTCGGCAGCGGAAGCAGCAGCTGCCAGCCAGGGCGATCGCTCTGAAGGGCGCGCTTCAGGCGAGCATGGTTGCGCTGGTCATGGCGACCGCCGACCGGGCTGCCGAGCTCGTGGTGGCGGGCTGGCAGCGCCAGCCCGCCGGCAGCGGCTTGCTCGCCGAGCGCGGGGCGGCCGGAGGCAGCCATGACGGGCCGACTGAGTCGGACTTCGTCGCCTCCGCGCTGGCCGACCTGGGCCTGGTCAGCGACCCCGGCGCGAATGCAGCCGACAGCGACCCAGCAGCGCTCGCCAGGGCGACCGCAGGACTCGCGACGGCCGCTGCGGCGGCGGTCAGCGAGTGGCAGCACCATGTCCGCCGGCTGGTCAGGGCCGAGAACGTCACCAAGCGGTCGATCGCCAGGGTCGTGTCGTTCGACGACGAGGCCCTGGCCCTGGTGCTGACGATCGGTGTAATTAGCTCGGGCGCCGCACCGGGCGGCACAGCGGTCCAGGGCGGCACAGCGGTCGAAGCGGTGCCGCGGCAGATGCTGGAGTCGCTCTTCGGCGCTGGCCTGCTGCGTGACATCGGTGCGCGCATCCGGCTGGACTTGCGTGAGCGCGCGGGCCGCCTGCTCACGGCCGAAGCGGAGCGGTTCTTCGCGCTCATCGACTCGGCCGGCCTGCCGGACGACAGCGCGGCCAGCGAGTTGCTGCAGGCCGGCGAGGCGCTTGAGAGAGCGCGATGACCGGCGTACCGACTACCCAGATTCCGGACAGTGGCGACCTTACCGGGTTGTCCGCCCGGCTGGCGGCGCTGGCCAGGCTCGTGCAGATAGGTGCCGCGCGGACCGGTCCGGACGGTTTTGGCGAGGATTTGCTGACAGCGGCCAGCGATGCACTGACCAGGGCCGGGCAGCGGCTGATGCTCTCCTCCCGGCACACCGTGGTCTCGCTGGCAGGCGGCACCGGCAGCGGAAAGTCGTCCTTGTTCAACCAGCTTGCCGGGGCAGACTTCTCCACGGTCGGCGTGACCAGGCCGGTGACCAGGCAGGTGCATGCCTGCGTCTGGGGCGTTTCCGGCTCCGGTCCGCTGCTGGAGTGGCTCGGCGTGCCGCGCCGGCACCGCTATGCCAGGGCGAGCGCGCTGGGCAGCGGCGAGCAGTTGATGAACGGGCTGGTGCTGCTGGACCTGCCCGACCACGACTCGGTGATGGGCCACGCCACGGACCTTGTCGGTCAGCTGGTCGGCCTGTCGGATCTGATCGTCTGGGTGCTTGATCCGCAGAAGTACGCGGATGCGGCGGTGCACCGGCGCTTCCTGGTCCCGCTGGCCGGGCATTCTGAGGTCGTCGCCGTCGTGCTGAACCAGGCCGACCTGCTGTCGGCGGGCCAGGTCGAGGACTGCGTCCACGACCTTCGCCGGCTGCTCGACTCCGAGGGCCTTGGCGATGTGCAGATACTGGTCACCTCGGCAAAGAGCGGGGCCGGCATTGAGGAGCTTCGCAAGCTCCTCATCGAGACGGTGACCGCCCGGACAGCGGCAGCCGTCCGGATCTCGGCCGATGTCGACAACCTGGTGGCCAGGTTCGAGGCCCACGGTGCGATCGAGCCGGGCTTCCCGTCTGATTCGCTGGAGCCGGGCGGGGCAGGCGCCATCCAGCTTCGGACGGGAACGGCAGCCGGGCTGGCAGCGGATTTCGCCGCGGCGGCTGGCGTCTTCGCCATCGGGGACGCACTGCGCAGCGCGCGCGAGTTGCGCGCCAGGGACTATGTGGGCTGGCCGGTGAGCTGGGTCGCTGAGCGGCTGACCAGCTCGGACCCGGCCCGCAAGATCAGGCTCGGCAAGCTATGGGACCAGTTGCGCGGCGTCACCGCCGGCCCTTCTGGCGCCCAGCCGGCAGCGATCGACAATGCGCTGACCAGGGTGGCCGACGAGAGCGTCCCGCCGCTGCCGCCGCCGTGGTCGCGGACCGTCCGGGCGGCCGTCAGGTCAAGGGCTGCGGACATTCCGGCCGCTATTGGCGAACAGATCGGCGCCGCACTGCCTGCCCGCGCTGTGGTCGACCGGTGGTGGCGGCTGGTCGGCGTGGCGCAGGGGCTGCTGCTCGGCTGCGTGCTCGTCGGCATCGCCTGGCTCGCCTCGCTGATCGTCTTCGGCGCGGCGCACGTTGGCTCGGGCGTCCCGAGGCTGTTCAGCGATGCGTGGCTGCTGCCGTGGGCCGCCGCCATGGGCATAGCCGGCCTGGCCGGGGGCTGGCTGACGGCGCGAGTCTGCACTCGCGCGGTCAGGCGCGCGGCCGCCCGCGAGGCGGAAGCGCTGACTGAGGACATCGTGCGACGGCTGGCAGAGGTAGCGGGCGATCTGGTGATCGCCCCGGCCGAGTCGGAACTCGAGGAACTGGAACGGTTCCGGACCGCGCTGCGGATCGCGGCCGGCGCCGCACTGCCTGCGTAGTCCACAGCTTCACCGCGCCGCCCGCAGTTGTGCACAAGCTGCCGATGCCACGAGCCCGGCACAGGCAACCAGGCAGATCCTTGACACGCGCCGGCGGCGCAGGGCCGCCGCGGCAGATGTCGAGGAGACCCGGAATGGTTAACGAAGCGAGCTTCAGCGTGACTGGCTACGTAGCGACGGCGCCGACGTGCGGATGGACGAAGAGCGGAACGCGGTCCCTGTTCATGAGACTCGCCTGGACGCCACGCCGGATCGACAAAACTACTGGAGAGTGGGCTGATCAGCCTACTAATTTCGTCAGTGTCATCTGTTACGGCAAGGTAGCGGAGAACGCCGCGGTCTGCCTGCGCAGGGGGGACCCGGTCGTGGTCAAAGGCAGCCTGCGGGTCCGGGAGCAGGGTGACGGGAACGGTCCCAGGCGAACCGTCGTCGAGGTCATCGCCGATGCCATCGGGCACGACCTGTCGCGCGGCGTCACAATCTTCAAGAAGTCGACAGAGCAGCTCGAGAAGACGGCAGCCGAGCGTGAGCGGGAGGCGGCGGCCGGGCCGCGTGAGCCGCTGCCGGGGGACCGCGGGCCAGCGGAACGGGATGGCACCGGACCCGGCGAGGACTGCCCAGTGCCAGACGAGGCTGAGCTTGCGGACAGCGACGCGTTCGACGATGAGGAGGCCCGGCGGATCCTCGCGGACGCGGAGGTGGCAGCCGAGCCAGCCGGGGCCGCGACCTGACCGGGACCGGGCGGGCTCCGGGCCCGGCCGCGCGGAGCACGCCGGCGGGGCCCGGAGCCGCGAGATTAGCTGGCCGGTTCGTAGCCATGGCTGGGAGCCCCTACCCTTGGTGGCATGCCGGAGTTCATCTACCAGATGAGCCGTGTCCGCAAGGCGCACGGCGACAAGGTCATCCTCGATGACGTCACGCTTGCGTTCCTGCCGGGCGCGAAGATCGGCGTGGTCGGCCCGAATGGCGCGGGCAAGTCGACGCTGCTGCGGATGATGGCCGGGGTGGAGCAGCCGTCGAACGGCGACGCCAGGCTGATGCCGGGGTTCACAGTCGGGATCTTGGAGCAGGAGCCCGAACTGGATGACGCCAAGTCCGTTCTCGGCAACGTGGAGGGCGGCGTTGCGGAGACTAAGGCGCTGCTGGACCGGTATAACCAGATCGCCGAGCAGATGGCGACGGATTACTCCGATGAGCTGCTGGCGGAGATGGGCGTGCTGCAGGAGCAGCTGGACCATAAGAACGCCTGGGACCTGGACAGCCAGCTAGAGCAGGCGATGGATGCGCTGCGCTGCCCGCCGCCGGACGCCGATGTGAGCGTGCTGTCGGGTGGTGAGCGACGGCGGGTGGCGTTGTGCCGGCTGCTGCTGGCGCAGCCGGACCTGCTGTTGCTGGACGAGCCGACGAACCATCTGGACGCCGAGAGCGTGCAGTGGCTTGAGCAGCACCTGGAGAAGTATCCCGGCACCGTCGTGGCCGTCACCCACGACCGGTATTTCCTGGACAACGTGGCCGGCTGGATCCTGGAGCTGGACCGCGGGCACGCCTACCCGTACGAGGGCAACTACTCCACCTACTTGGAGACCAAGGCAGCCCGGCTGAAGGTCGAGGGCGCCAAGGACGCCAAGAAGCGCAAGCGGCTGGAAGATGAGCTGGAATGGGTGCGGTCGTCGCCGCGGGCGCGGCAGGCCAAGAGCCGGGCCCGGCTGCAGCGGTATGAGGAGATGGCAGCCGAGGCTGACAAGCAGCGCAAGCTGGACTTCGAGGAGATCCAGATCCCGCCTGGTCCGCGTCTCGGCACCCAGGTCGTGACCGTCGACGGCCTGTCCAAGGGGTTCGGTGACCGGGAGCTGTTCGAGGACCTGAGCTTCAGCCTGCCCCAGGGCGGCATCGTCGGCGTGATCGGCCCCAACGGCGTGGGCAAGACCACCTTGTTCAAGATGATCATCGGGGAGGAACAGCCGGACGCCGGCGCGATCACGATCGGCGACACCGTCCGCATCTCCTACGTCGACCAGTTGCGGTCCGGCATCGATCCTGGCAAGACGGTATGGGAGGCGATCTCTGACGGGCAAACCTCCATCACCGTCGGCAAGACCGAGATTCCGAGCCGCGCGTACGTGGCCGCGTTCGGCTTCAAGGGCAGCGACCAGCAAAAGCCCGCAGGGCTGATGTCCGGCGGGGAACGGGGCAGGGTCAACCTCGCGCTCACCCTGAAGCAGGGCGGCAACCTGCTGCTGCTGGACGAGCCCGCAAACGACCTGGACGTGGAGACCCTGTCGTCGCTGGAGAACGCCCTGCTGGAGTTCCCCGGCTGCGCCGTGATCACCAGTCATGACCGGTGGTTCCTGGACCGGATCGCCACCCACATCCTGGCCTGGGAAGGCGGCGCTAACTGGTACTGGTTCGAGGGCAACTTCGAAGGCTACGAGAAGAACAAGATCGACCGTCTTGGCGCCGACGCCGCCCGCCCGCACCGCGTCACCTATCGCAAGCTCACCCGGGGCTAAGCGACAGGCTGGCATGATCACCAGTGAGCAGCCGGCTGGCGGCACCGGCCAGCGCCTGCCGGACCGGGCGAGGGTTGTCGTCGTCGGCGGCGGGATTATTGGTACCTCTGTGGCCTATCACCTGGCGCACCTAGGCGTTCGGGACGTCGTGCTGCTCGAGCGGGACCGGCTGACGTCGGGCACTACCTGGCACGCCGCCGGCCTGATGGCCACCTTCGGCTCCACCTCGCAGACCTCCACCGAGCTGCGCACCTACACCCGTGATTTGTACCTGAAGCTGGAGGCCGAGACCGGGCTGGCCACCGGGATGCGCCAGGTGGGCTTGATCGAGCTCGCGATCGAAGCGGGGCGGCTGGAGGAATACCGTCGTGTCGCGGCGTTCAACCGGCACTGCGGCGTCGAGGTACACGAGATCTCCGCCGCGCAGGTCGCCGAACTGTGGCCGCTGGCCAGAACCGACGACGTGCTTGCGGGGTTCTACATCCCGGCCGATGGCCGGGTGAACCCAGTCGACGTCACGATGTCGCTGGCAAAGGGAGCCCGCCAGCAGGGCGCCCGGATCATCGAGGGAGTCGCCGTCACCGGCTTTCTCACCTCAGGCGGCCAGGCGGGCACTCGCGCGGTGACCGGCGTCCGCACCGCCGAGGGCACCATCGAAGCGGAGTTCGTGGTGAACTGCGCCGGCATGTGGGCCCGGCAGCTCGGCGAATTGGCCGGCGTCAGCATCCCGCTGCAGGCGGCCGAGCACTATTACCTCCTCACTGAGCCGATCGAGGCCGTGAGCCGGGATTGGCCGGTACTGGAAGACCCGGCGAACTACGGCTACTTCCGCGAAGAAGGCGGTGGCCTGATGCTCGGCATGTTCGAGCCGGTCTGCGCGCCCTGGCGAGTGGACGGCATCCCGGCCGACTTCTCCTTCGGCGAACTGCCGCCGGACTGGGACCGGATGGCCCCGTTCCTGGAGAAGACGATGTCGCGCATCCCGATCGCCGCGCAGACCGGCATCCGCAAGTTCTTCTGCGGCCCGGAGAGCTTCACCCCCGACCTGGCCCCGGTTCTCGGCGAGGCGCCGGAGCTGAAGAACTACTTCGTCGCCGCGGGCCTTAACTCGATCGGCATCCTTACCGGTGGCGGCATCGGAAGGCTGATGGCGCACTGGATACTCAACGGGCGCCCGGATGCCGACGTGACCGGGATGAACATCGACCGGCTGCATCCCTACCAGGCAAACCCGCAGTACCGCGCAACCAGGACCGTCGAGTCGCTCGGCCTGGTTTACGCAACGCATTACCCCGGCAGGTCGATGCAGACCGCCCGGGGCGCGAAGCTGTCACCCGTCCACCACCGGCTGGCGGAGCAAGGCGCTTTCTTCCGCGACGTCAGTGGCTGGGAGGGCGCGGACTGGTACGCCCCGGAGGGCTCGGTAGCGCCGGGCGCCGCGCCAGAGGCAGGCGAGCTGTCCTTCGGCCGTCAGGACTGGTACAAGTACTGGGAGGCTGAGCACCAGGCCTGCCGCGACGGCGTAATCCTGATGGACATGTCGTTCATGGCGAAGTTCGCCGTCCAGGGCCGCGACGCCGGCTGCGAGCTCGACAGGCTGTCGGCCGGCCGGGTCAACGGGGCGAGCGGCCTGATCACCTACACGCAGTGGCTCAACGACGGCGGCACGCTCGAGGCGGACCTGACCGTCACCAAGCTCGCCGATGACGACTTCTACGTGGTCGCCTCCGACACCGCGCACCGGCATGCGCTGACTAGGCTGCGCCGTCAGTTCGCGGCGAGCGGCGCGCACGCATTCGTGACCGACGTCACCTCGGCCTACGCTCAGCTCAACGTGCAGGGGCCAAGGTCGCGCGAGCTGCTGGCGGCGGTCACGAGCGCGGACGTCAGCGACGCGGCGTTCGGCTTCCGGTCGGCCCGGCAGCTCGACATCGGCTTCGCGCGCGTCTTGTGCATCCGGATCACCTACCTCGGCGAGCTCGGCTACGAGCTGCACATTCCCGCCGAGCAGGCGGTGCACGTCTACGACCGGCTGGTCGAAGCGGGCCGTGAGTTCGGCCTGCGGCACGCCGGCCTGAAGGCCCTGTCCAGCCTGCGGATGGAGAAGGGCTACCGCGACTACGGCCATGACATCGACAACACCGACACGGTGCTGGAGGCGGGCCTGGGGTTCGCGGTTGCGCTGGACAAGCCGGGTGGCTTCATCGGCCGGGATGCGGTGGCCGCCCAGAAGGCAGCGGGCCCGCTGACCAGGCGGCTAGTCCAGGTGCTGCTGACCGACCCCGAGCCGCTGATGTTCCACGCCGAGATCGTCCGCCGCGATGGCGCCGAGGTCGGCTATGTCAGGGCCGCTTCCTACGGCTGGACCCTGGGCGGTGCGGTCGGCCTTGCCATGGTCGACTCCGGCGGCCCCGCGGTCGACCAGGCCTGGCTGGACGCTGCCGACTGGAGCGTGCAGATCGGCCAGCGCGTTGTCCCGGCGCGGGTCTCGCTGCGCCCGCTCTACGACCCGGACAACAGGCGCGTCCGGATGTGAGCTGCAGCCCGGCCGCCATCCGGTCCCGGGCTAGCTCACCTGAATGATGTCGGACTTGCTGATCTTCCCGTTAACCACGGTGTAGGTGCCCTGGAAGGTTTTCCTCGTGCCGTTCGCCTGCCAGGCGACGAGGCGGGCCGTGACGACATCGCCCGAGACGGACTGGATCAGCACAGTGTCGTGCAGGGTGCCCTTGAACCCGGCTTCGAACGTGGCCAGCGGCTCGCTCTGGCTTTGGTCGCTGAGCCGGTAGGCGATCAGGTAGCGATGATGGTTGATCGCGGCGAAATACTCGCGCACGACCCAGGCGGGATGGCCCGCGCCGGCCTGGAGCCCCGATGCGCCGGTCCCGGTGGCTGGCGGAGGCGGGCCACCGCGATGGGACAGGGCGTACCCGATGCCGGCCAGGCCGACCAGGCAGGCGAGCACCAGCACCACGATGAGCGCGAGATCGCGAGGGCGCTGGTTCCCGGCGTGCTGGTTCCCGGCGTGCTGGTTCCCGGCGTGCTGGTTCCCGGCGTGCTGGTTCCCGGCGTGCTGGTTCCCCGCGTGCTGGCTCCGCTCCTGGACGCGTGCGGATGGCCTGGTGTCTGGCAGGGCAGGCCGCGTTCCCGCCGTGGTGGGAGCCGGTGGCTTCAGCGGCGGCGCCTGCAGCGGCGGCTGCCAGTCGTCCGCGATGCGCGGTGCGGCAGTGTGCGGCCGGCCGGCCGGGGCGCAGGCCGCTGCCAGCGCAACGGCAAAGTCCCGGCAGGTGGGGTACCGGCCGGCCGGCGACTTGGCCAGGGCGGCCGCGATCACCTGGTCGACGGCGGGCGGCAGGTCGGGCCTGCGCTGCGTCAGCCGAGGCGGCTCGGACTCGAGCTGGGCCCACATGAGCGCCATGCTGTCGTCCCGCCTGAAGGGCGGCGCGCCAGTGAGCATCTCGACGACGGTGCAGGCCAGCGCGTACTGATCGGCCCGGCCGTCGACCGGATGGCCCTGGATCTGCTCGGGCGCGACATAGTCGAGCGTGCCGAGGAACTGGCCGGTCGAGGTGAGCGTCGACGGGGTGAGCGCGTGCTTGCTCAGCCCGAAATCGGACAGGTAGACGTGGTCGGTGTCGTTGCTGGCCCGCGCGAGCAGCATGTTCCCCGGCTTGACGTCCCGGTGCACGAGCCCGTGAGCATGCGCGCTGTCCAGCGCCGACGCGGCCTGGAAGGCGATCACCGCCGCGCGCGAGGGGCTCAGCGGGCCTTCGGCATCGAGAAGAGAGCGCACGTCACCGTGCTCGACGTAGCGCATGGCGATGAAGAGCACATCGCCCGCTTCCCCCGCCTCGTAGACCGGGACGATGTGCGGGTGATCGACGCCAGCCGCCGCGCGGGACTCGCGGATGAACCGCTGCCGGAAGGCTTCGTCCTCACCGAGATGAGGTGCCAGGACCTTGAGGGCCGCGACTCGCCGGAGCCTCAGGTCCAGCGCCCGGTACACGACGGCCATGCCGCCACGGCCGATCTGTTCCTGGATCTGGTAGCCAGCCACCTGGTCGCCCGGAACCAGGCCCCCATGGCCGGAGCGAACGTCCTGTGTCACTGCTAGGGCCCTCCAGCGGCGGGGCAGTCCGGCGCCCTGGACTAAGCGTTGGCGGTGCCACGGATGCGCCAGGTGATATCTGGTGGTTCCCAGTATCTTGGGATGCGCCTGGCACCGCAAACGGCTCGGCCGAAAAAGGGCGTCAGGCCGGGCTCAGGCCCAGGTCAGGTCCGCCGCTGCGGTCGCCGGGCTGGTTCACCAGGCTGTGCGCGGCCATGACGAGGTACTCCCACAGCTCCGCGTCGTGTGCCGGGTCGAGTTCCAGCTCGTCCAGGGCAGTTCGCATGTGCCGGAGCCAGGCATCGCGCTCGGCCGGGCCGATGGCGAAGTGCGCGTGGCGCATCCTGAGCCGGGGGTGCCCGCGCAGTTCGTTGTAGCGCGCCGGACCGCCCCAGTACTGGATCAGGAACAGCCGCAGGTTCTCCTCCGCAGGCCCGAGATCGCGGCTTGGGTAAACCCGGCGCAGTTGCGGATCGGCGGCGACCTCGGCGTAAAACCGCTGGGCCAGGCGACGGAAGGCTGGCTCGCCGCCGATTGCCTCGTACAAGCTCGGGGCTTGGGTTTCGCTCATCTCGGGCCCCAGCCTAGCCGCTGCGCCCTCGCGGTTACGCCCTGGCGGGCGCGACCTGCAGGCCCGTTTGCGCGGCGGCGAATGCGAGGCTCTCAGCCAGCAGTGCGATGGACCGGCTGACCGAGCGGGCGCCGTGCCCGACCTCGGCCTCGTTCCGCAGCAGGATCGGGCGCTGCGCGGCGGGGGCCAGGGTGGCGTGCTGCAGGGCCGCGCACATTTTCCGCGCATGCAGCGGATCCACCCGGGTATCGCCGTCGAACACGGTGAACAGCACTGCCGGGTACCTGACGCCGGAGCGTACATGGTGATACGGAGAGTAGCCGATCAGCCAGTCAAACTCCTCGGGGTCGGCGGCCGTGCCGTACTCGTCGTTCCACGACTCCCCGAGTCCGAACCGCTCATACCGCACCATGTCCAGCAGCGGGGCGGAGCACACCGCCGCGGCACTCAGGTCCGGCCGCTGCGTCACCGAGGCGCCCACCAGCAGGCCGCCATTGGATCCGCCCCACACGGCGAGCTGGCTGCTGGTCGTCCAGCCATCGGCGATGAGCTTCTCGGCTGCCGCGTGGAAGTCGTCGAAGACGTTCTGCTTGCGATCCCGCATGCCCGCCCGGTGCCAGTCCTCGCCCTCCTCGCCGCCGCCGCGCAGGCCGGCGACCGCGTAGCTGCCGCCCGCCTCAACCCAGGCCAGGATCCCGGCGGAGAACGCAGGCGTCAGGCTGACGCCGAAGCCGCCGTATCCGTAAAGGATCGCTGGCCGTGCGCGGCCGGGAACGGGCTCGTGCCCGGAAATCACTACCATCCGGACGGTGGTGCCGTCGGCCGAGGCGTAGCTGATCTGCCGGGCCTGGATGGCAGGCAGGTCAACGGTGCCCGGCGCGCGCTGCCACTCGGACTCGGCGTCAGCGGCCGCGTCGTAGTGCAGCACCATGGCCGGCGTGGTGTAGTCGGTGTAGCCGATCCAGGCCTCGTGGCCGCCCTCGGGACGCTCGGACAGCCCGCTGACGGTGCCGGGGCCAGGCAGCGTGATGTGCCGGAGCAGTTCACCGAACGCGAGGTCGTGCACGCTGACCTCGCTGATCGCATGCCGGGCGCGGGCGATCAGCAGTGCCGGCTCGAGGGCGTCTGCCCCTGCCGTGCCAGCCCCTCCCAAGCCAGCACCGTCGAGGATCGCGAAGTCCGTCAGTACCGCGCCGGGGTCCTCCGGGATGAGTTCCTGCCAGCTCGCGAATTCGGGAAAGGCGGGATCGGCTGGTTCGGTGACCATGATCCGGCCGCGTGGAGCGCCCCGGTCGGTCAGCACGCAGAACCGGCCGTCGCGGCCCGGCCGGGGCCAGCTCCTGGCGTCCACGTCCTGCTGCATGACCTGCAAGTTGGGCGCTTCTGGTGCGCTTGCGGACAGGTCGGCGACCCAGGCGTCATTACGCGGCGCTGTTCCGGCCGAGGCTGTGATAACCAGCCAGCGCCCGTCATGGCTGACCGATAGGCCGTAATAGTTCGTCTTGTCCATGCCGTCGCCGAGTATCTCCACGTCGGCATCGGGGGGCGTGCCCACCCGGTGCAGGTAAACCCGCCGGTGGAACTGCTCCTCGCCAGCGGGCACGGCCTGCGGGGGGAGCCTTCGGCTGTAGTAGAACGCCTGGCCACCGGGCAGCCAGGCCACGTCCGAGTACCGGCAGCGGTCGATCGGGCCGTCAACGTCCCGGCCGGTCGCGACGTCCATCACGCGGAGCATGGACTCCTCGCTGCCGCCCTGGGAAAGCTGGTAGGCCAGCAGCCGGCCGTCCTTATCCGGGTGCCAGGCGTCCAGCGTGGTCAGGCCGGCCGGGTCGATGGCGACCGGGTCGACGAGCGCCCGCTCGCCGTCGCCATTCCCGCTGCCGCCAGCCGTGTACAGCACGGCGTGCTCCTGGCCCGGATCACGCCGGGTGAAGAACTGCCGGTCACCCCGCCAGGCCGGCAGGCCGGCCTCGCCCGCGGCGAGCAGTTCGGTGAGGCGGGCCGCGAACGTCTCCCGGCCGGGCAGCCCGGCGAGGTAGCGGGCGTACAGCTCGTCCTGGGCCGTCAGCCAGCTCCTGGCCTCGCTGCTGTCGGCGTCCTCCAGCCAGCGGTAGGGGTCGGATACCTGGCGGCCGTGGATAGACTCGGTCAGCTCCAGCCGGATGGCATCGGGATAGGGCGGCATCGACATGGCACGACTGTAATGTCCCGCGGCCTCGCCCGCCCGCACCCGGCCGCACTGGCAGGTCAGCGCATCCCGCCGTCGCGGTTAGCATGGCTTTTGCCCGGGCTTCCGGCTGCGTTGGCCCAGCGGTCGCGCCGCGATTGCCGATTTGGTGTTGGCTAACCGGGCGGCTGGCCGTCACACTGGTCACGTGCGCCGCGGCGGCGGTGGCCAGCGGCGCCCGGCGATTGGATTGGACCCGTCCTGAACGGGAGGTGCACGTGCGCAGGGTGCTGTTGCTCAACATCACCTATGAGCCGCTGACTACCGTCGGCATGCACCGCGCCGTTTGCCTCGTGCTCGGGGAGAAGGCTGACGTCCTGCATTCCGACGTCAGCGGAATCGAGTTGCGGTCGGAGACGGTCCGGCTGGCGATCCCCTCGGTCATCCGGCTGCGCCGGTACATCCGCGTGCCACACCGCAGCCGTGTGCCGCTGACCAGGGCCGCGCTCATGCGCCGCGACAACTACCTGTGCGCCTATTGCGGCACCAAGGCCGACACCATTGATCATGTGATTCCGCGCAGCAGGGGCGGCCCGCATGCCTGGGAGAACTGCGTCGCGTCCTGTACTCGGTGTAACCATCGCAAGGCTGACCGGCTCATCGAGGAACTCGGCTGGACGCTGGCCAGGGATCCGGCTGTCCCGCACGGACCACACTGGCGACTCATCGGCGCTATCAACGACGGCGACCCCCAGTGGGTCGCTTACCTTGCGGAATCAAGCGCTGCCTAGCGTCGTCCTGCGGAACGTTTCCGCGGGAACGCGCGGATAGCAGCGAGCCGCATGCTACGAGCCGGCGCTGCGCGGCGACCGGCGCGAGATGACCGCCAGCTCGCCGGCGTCTGTCGTCATCACCCGGATCAAGGGCCCGAAATAGCTGACGAGCAACTCCTCCCGCAGCACTTCCGCCGGCCGGCCGTCAGCCGCGATCCGGCCGTCAGCCATTAGCATCAGCCGGCCAGCGAACTGGCCGGCGAGCGTCAGGTCGTGAATCGCCGACAGCACCGTCAGCGAGCGCTCTCGCCGGACCTCGTCGATCAGCTCCAGCGCTTCCATCCGTCGGCCGAGGTCCAGAGCGCTGGTCGGCTCGTCGAGCACGAGCAGCGGAGCCTCCTGCGCGAGGGCGCGGGCGATGACCACGCGCTGCAACTCCCCGCCGGACAGCGTGCGCAGCTGCCGGCCCGCCATCGGGCCGAGGTCCAGCCGGCCGATCACGCCCGCACAGGCCCGGCGGTCCGCCGCCGTCTCGGTGCGCAGGTAGCCGATATGCGCAGTGCGGCCTAGCAGCACGTAGTCGCTGACCGTCATGTCCGGCGGCAAGAGCGGGCGCTGCGGCACGTAGGCGATCAGCCGGGCTAGCTGCCGGCGGCTGAGCCCGTTCGCGCGCTGGCCGGAGATGAAGACATTGCCAGTGGACGGCGTCAGCCGGGTAATGGCGTTGAGCAGCGTCGTCTTGCCCGCGCCGTTCGGGCCGATGAGTCCGAGCCATTCGCCGTCGGCCACCTGCCCGCAGACGCCGTCGAGCGCGACGGCGCTGCCGTACCGGACTGTGAGGCCGTTGAAGGCGATCACCTTACAGTCCCTGCCTGGCCCGGCGCGAGGAGAGCACGAACAGGAAGAACGGGCCGCCGATCAGCGCCGTGATCACGCCGATCGGGACCTCGGCGGGGGCCTGCGCCGTCCGCGCGATGAGGTCGGCCAGCACCAGGAACGCGGCGCCCCCGATCATCGAGACCGGCAGCAGGACCCGGTAACTGGGTCCGGCCGTCAGCCGCACGGCGTGCGGCACGATGATGCCGACGAAGCCGATCAGGCCGCTCACCGCGACTGCGGCCGAGACGCCGAGGGTGGCAGCCACCACGATCGCGAGGCGCACCCTGGCCACGTTGACGCCCAGGGCCGCTGCCTCGTCCTCACCGACCCGCAGCACGTCCAGCAGCCGGCGATGGGCCAGCAGCGCGGCCGCGGACACCACGACATACGGTAGGATCAGCCACACGTCTGACCAGGTCGCGGCTGACAGCCCGCCGAGGATCCAGGCGTAGACGTAGGCCAGTATCTGGGTGTGCTGCTCTTGCAGGTAGGTCTGGAGGGCGGTGAACATCGCCGCTACCGCGATCCCGGCGAGCAGGATTGACCCGGTACCGCTCCTGGCTGTCGCCGTCGCACCGGCCCGGCCCGCGCTGAGGCCGAGCGCATAGGTGAGGGCAACGGCCACGACGGCGCCGGCGAACGCGGCCGGCGGCGTGAGGGCCGTGCTCGCCCCGGAGACGATCACGATCGTGGCACCGAGGCCCGCGCCCGCCGCGACCCCGAGCAGGTAGGGGTCGGCCAGCGGGTTGCGGAACACGCCCTGGTAGGCAGCGCCGCCGCCGGCGAGCATCGAGCCGACGAGCACGCCGAGAACGACGCGCGGCAGCCTGATCTGCCAGACGATCGCGGTGTCGAGTGCCGGGACGGCCACGTGCGGATGCCACGGCAGCTTGACCATCAGCGTGTCGAGCACCTGCAGCACTGACAAGTCGGCCGGCCCGACGGCTACCGCGGCAATGATCGTGATGAGGAGCGCGGCGCTCGCGACGGCAACCGCCGGGCCGGACCGGATCCGCCGGACGAGCGGGTCAGCTAGCTGGCCAGGTCGCGCGCTGCTGCCAGTGCCGCTGCCAGTGCCGCCGTCGCCATCGGCGCTGCCGGTGCCCTGGCCCTGGCCCTGGCCCTGGCCCTGGCCCTGCGTGGTCGCTGTCACGGACTTCCGGACCTGATGCCCGCGGCTACGTCTTTGAGCAGGTCGATGATGCGCGGTCCCCAGCGTGACGCGATGTCGGTGTTCAGCAGGATGATGTGCTTGTCCTTCACCGCAGTCAGCGCTGACCAGCCCGGCCGCGCACTGACGGTGGCGGCGTCCTGCCCGCCGCCGGTGCTGCCGGTATCGGTCAGGATGATGTAATCAGGGTTAGCCCGCAGGATGTACTCGGCAGACAGCACCGGATAACCGCCGGCAGCGGCAGCCCCGGTGGCCGCGTCGGCGATGCTCTTCATGCCGAGCAGTGACAGTAGGCTGCCGACGAACGTGGACGAGGTGACCGAGTAATACGGGTCGGTCGAGAGCTCGTAGTAGTACGTCAGCGGCTTGGCATGGGCCGGCTGCGACGCCACGATCTGCCTGATGCCGGCCTTCAGGCTACTGTTCTCCGTCTTGGCCTGCGCGACGTGACCGGTAGCGGCGCCCAGTTCGGTGAACTCCGCGTACACGCCGGTCAGGCTCGCCGCCGCAGGCAGGTCGAGAACCGGGATGGACAGTGCGGTGAGCTTGCCCGCGATGCCGTCGATGTTGTTAGAGATGATCACCAGGTCCGGCTTGTAGGCGGCGATCGCCTCGACGTTCGGGGTGTAACCGGACAGCTTGGTCCGCGGCGCTTGCGGTGGATAGTCGGAGTCGTTGTCAACGGCCTTGACCTGGCTGCCTGCGCCGATCGCGTAGAGCATCTCGGTCGCCGTCGGGGAGAGCGACACGATCGCGTCCGGCCTGGACGCCAGATGCGTCGTGCCGCCGGCGGTGGTGACTGTCACCGGGAAACCGGCCCTGGCCGGCGCGGCCGAGCCCGAGGCAGGCGGCGGGCTCGCGGCGGAACTGGAACATGCCGTGCATACGACGGCGATAGCCGTGGCGGCCACCAAGGCCGGCAAGTGACGGGTAACTGCCCGCATGATCATCCTCCGGTTGCTGGAGGACGAAGTGCGTTTCGCTGCGACGCCTGGTGGCATCGGAACGAGCCGCCCTTCCTCCGAGGACTCCTCGTTGGTGCAGGCCAGGCGTCCGGGCTCGTCCTCGGTCCGAGGCATCACCGTTGCGGGACAGCGCCGGGATCTCACCGGCTTCGCTGGGCACTGCGCCGCCCGGGATCTGAACCCGGGACGCGGGCAGCCTATCGCAGCGCGCGGGTAACCGCGCGGCGACTGACCGACTACGCGACCGCGACAGGCAAGGCCCCTCCATCTCATACCTGGAGGGGCCTGTCCGATATTGTCCCGCGGCACGCTCGCGCATTCCGGGACCGACACGCCGTCGTCTCCGATTTGCTGGGGCGGCGTGTAACGCCCGGCACAGTCGACCGCGATCACCAGTCAGACGCAGGCGGCGTCGGTACCCCCGAGCTCACGCCGCCGCGTCTGCAGGCGGCCTGGCCGCCGCCCGCCGGGGCCGATCGCGGGTTGCGACCGCGCCGGCGGTACACCGCCGAGTCTCCGCCCGGTAGCGTTCGGTATATGACGCAGACAGCAAACCCGGCCACCGGCCCGGCCGCTGCGCCGTTCGGGCGCATGCTGACGGCGATGGTCACGCCCATGGATTCCAGCGGCGCGGTCGACTACGGGGGTGCCGCGCGGCTCGCCGACTACCTGGTCACCGAGATGCGCAACGACGGCCTGGTCGTCAGCGGCACCACCGGCGAGTCGCCGACGACGTCGGACCTGGAGAAGGCCCGGCTTCTCGACGTCGTGCTAGCGGCAGTGGGCGATCGAGCCGCCGTAGTGGCTGGCGTGGGAACTAACGACACCGCCCATAGCTGCGAGCTGGCCAGGGCCGCCGAGCGGGCCGGTGCTCACGCCCTGCTGGTGGTGACACCTTATTATAACAAGCCACCTCAAAGCGGACTGGTCGCGCACTTCCGGCAGGTCGCCGATGCCACCGGGCTACCCAACATGCTGTACGACATCCCAGGCCGAACCGGCACGCCCATCGCGGCCGAGACGCTGATCCAGTTGGCCGAGCATCCGCGGATTGTCGCTGTCAAAGATGCCAAGGGTGACTTCGGCGCGGCATCGCATGTCATGAACTGCACCCCGCTGGCCTATTACAGCGGCGATGACATGCTGAACCTGCCCTGGCTCTCACTCGGCGCGGCCGGATTCGTCAGCGTGGCCGGGCATGTGGCCGGTGACAAGCTGCGCGAGCTGATCGACGCGTACCTGGCGGGCGAGGTAGCGCAGGCATTGCGGCTGCACCGCGAACTGCTGCCGGTGTACACCGGGTTGTTCCGCAACCAGGGTGTCATCATGACGAAGGCGGCGCTGGAGCTGCTCGGCTTGCCGGGCGGGCCGGTCCGGTTGCCGCTGTCGAACGCGACCGCCGCGGAAGCCGACCGGCTGCGGACCGACCTTGCAGCGGCAGGGGTCAAGCTGAAGTGAGCCATCCGCACCCTGAGCTGGCAACACCGCCGCCTCTTGCTCCCGGCGGCCTGCGCGTCGTCGCGCTCGGCGGCCTCGGCGAGATCGGCCGCAACATGACCGTGTTCGAGCACGCCGGCCGGCTGCTCGTCGTCGACTGCGGCGTGCTGTTCCCCGAGGACGGCCAGCCTGGCGTCGACCTGATCCTGCCGGACTTCTCCGCTCTGGAGGGCAGGCTGCACCAGATCGATGCGCTGGTGCTGACCCACGGTCACGAGGATCACATCGGCGGAGTCCCGTACCTGCTGCGCCGGCGCGCTGATATCCCGCTGATCGGGTCGCCGCTGACGCTGGCACTAGTCCGCAGCAAGCTCACCGAGCACCGGATCACGCCCGTCGAGGTCGAGGTCGAGGCCGGCGCGAAGCGGGCGTTCGGGCTGTGGGAACTGGAATTCCTCGCCGTCAACCACTCGATCCCGGACGCCCTCGCGGTCGCGATCAAGTCCGCGGCCGGATTGGTCCTGCATACCGGTGATTTCAAGATGGACCAGTTGCCGCTGGACGGGAGGCTGACCGATCTGGCCGGCTTCGCGCGGCTCGGTGCCGCCGGGGTCGACCTGCTGATGGCCGATTCGACCAATGCCGAGGTTCCGGGCATCGTCACTTCCGAGCGGGCGATCGGGCCGGTCTTGTCCGAAGTGTTCGCTGCGGCCGCGCAGCGGATTATCGTGTCCTGCTTTGCCAGTCACGTGCACCGGGTGCAGCAGGTCATGGACGCCGCCGCGCAGCACGGCCGCAAGGTTGCGCTGGTGGGCCGGTCGATGGTCAAGAACATGGGAATCGCGCGCGATCTCGGCTACCTCAAGATCCCGGCAGTGCATGGCGGGCTGCTCGTCGACCTGGGCGAGGCCGAGGAGATGCCCCCGGACCAGATAGTGCTGATCTCGACCGGATCCCAGGGCGAACCGATGTCGGCCCTGTCCCGGATGGCCGGGCGCGACCACCCGATCCGGATCGCCGAGGGCGACACCGTGATCCTCGCCTCGTCGCTTATCCCGGGCAATGAGTCGGCCGTCTTCCGGATCATCAACGACCTGACCAGGCTCGGGGCCAGGGTCGTGCACCGGGAGAACGCGCTGGTGCACGTCTCCGGCCACGCTCCGGCCGGAGAACTGCTGTACGTGCAGAACCTGGTCCGGCCGCGCAACTTCATCCCCGTTCACGGCGAGTGGCGTCACCTGAAGGCGCACGCGGACCTCGCCGCGCTGACCGGGGTACCGCAGCGCAACATCGTGATTGCCGAGGACGGGGTCGTCGTCGACCTCATCGACGGGCAGATCTCGGTGGCAGGGCAGGTCCCCTGCGGTTACATCTACGTGGACGGGCTGTCGGTAGGCGAGGTCACCGAGGCGTCGCTGAAGGACCGGCTGATCCTTGGCGAGGAGGGATTCATCTCGGTCGTCGTGGTTGTCGACTCGACCAGCGGCAAGCTGGTGGCCGGACCGGAGATCCATGCCAGGGGTTCCGGCATCGACGACGCGGGCCTGGCCGAGGTGCGGCAGCTCATCGAGGAAGCCCTAGCCGGCGCGGCCAAGGAGGGCATCAGCGAGGTGCACCAGCTCCGCCAGCTGGTGCGCCGGGCGGTCGGCCGCTGGGTCAGCGACAACTACCGGCGGCGGCCGATGATCATCCCGGTGGTCGTCGAGGCCTGACACTGTCGCCTGACGCGCTGCACGGCTGCTTCACGATCTGCTGATCCGGCAGTTTCCCGCTGGTCAGAGCCCTATCCTGGGCGCCAGCATCGGGTCGGCGCGACAACGGGCGGACGTGGGTACGCGGCAGCATCACCAGGGCAGCAGGCGCCAGCGAGGGCACGGTTCGCCAGGGCAGGGTTCGACACCCTAGCCCGTTGCTGGCTCTGAACGGTGGATTTGCCCGTTTTGTGGCCAGCAAGCGGCTAGGGTGCTGGTTGCCGCGCTCGCGGTCGGCTTCGGCGGCTCTCTTCGACGTCGACCGCAAGGCCAGGGCCGAGGCCGTGGACGATACCGCAAAGGTCTAGATACGTTTGCGCATGACCATGTTTCCCAGTGCGGAGGACGCCGAGCAAGAGCCGGTAGCCGCGGTTGGAGGAGCGTGCGAGGCGACTGCTCATGGCCCAGTGCGTGTAGGTCTTGATCGCCGTGGCCTGCGCGAGATCGTCGGCCTTGTGCCAGTCCTGGCACAGCAGGAACGCCAGCCGTCGCAGGGCAGTCAGCCGCGCCGCCATATCGGCGGCGAACTCCCCGTCATGCCGCGACGTCATGCCGCGAGTCTTTCTTGAGGCTTCCGGTCACACCAGATAGAGGCGGCCGCCATGCTGTCAGGTTGCCCTGGCGGTGCCGCAAGCTGGCGGCCGCGCCAGGCGCGGCAGCCGTTGTCGTTGCCCGGTTGGCTAGCGGGCTGGGGCGAGATCGCGGGCCGGCGGTTCCGGCTCACGGCCAGCCGTCACCGGCCCTCGCCCGGCGGCCTGCTCGCGCAGCAGGAACCGTTGCAGCTTCCCGGTGTTGGTCCGGGGGAGCGTCGTGACGAACTCGACCGCCCGCGGGTACTTGTAGGGCGCGATCTTTGCCTTGACGAGGTTTTGCAGCTCGAGCGCCTTCGCCTCGTCGCCGACCGCTCCGTCGCGCAGGACCACGTAGGCCTTGACGATATTGCCGCGGGCTTCGTCCGGCGCGCCGACCACGCCGCACTCGGCCACGTCGGGATGGCAGAGTAGCACGTCTTCGATCTCCGGGCCGGCGATGTTGTAGCCGCCGGAGATGATCATGTCATCGGACCGTGCCTGGTACCAGAAGTAGCCCTCCGCGTCCCGGATGTAGGTGTCGCCGGTCAGGTTCCAGCCATTCCGCACGTAGCTGCGCTGCCGCTCGTCGTTGAGGTACCGGCAGCCGGTCGGTCCCTTGACCGCAAGCCGGCCGGGCTCGCCATCGGGCACCGGCTTGCCGTCGTCGTCAACGACCGCGGCGCTGTAGCCCGGTACTACCCGGCCCGTCGATCCCGGCCTGATGTCGTCGTCGGCCGAGCCGATGAAGATGTGCAGCATTTCGGTGCTGCCGATGCCGTCGATAATCTTCACACCGGTCGCCTGGTAAAACGCGGTCCAGGTCGACTCCGGCAGTGGCTCGCCGGCCGATACCGGCCTGCGCAGACCGCGCAACTGGTCAGCTTTGCCGACAGCCAGCATTGCCCGGTAGGCGGTCGGCGCTGTCGACAGGACGGTTACGCCGTGCGCGGCGATGAGGTCGGCGAGTTCGGCTGGCGTGGCCTTCTCGACCAGCAGCGTGGCCGCGCCGACCCGCAGCGGGAACAGCAGCAGCGCGCCGAGGCCGAACGTGAAGGCCAGCGGCGGCGTGCCGGCGAACAGGTCGTCCGGCACCGGCTTCAGCACCCGCGCCGAGAAGGTGTCCGCCACCGCGAGCAGGTCCCGGTGGAAGTGCATGGCAGCCTTCGGCCGCCCGGTGGTGCCCGAGGTGAATGCGATCATCGCTACGTCATCCGCTGCGGTCTGCACCGAGTCGAACGCGGCCGGCTTCGCTGCGGCCGTCGCTGTCAGGTCGTCCGGCACGGCACCGCCGATGCTGACCATCCGCAGGCCAGGCACCGCTGCCGCGGCAAGCTCGGCAGTGAACCGGTGATCGCACAACGCTAGCTGCGGCCGGGAGATGTCGCAGATGCGGCTGAGCTCGGCGGCGCGCAGCATCGGCATGGTGGTGACGGCGACTCCGCCAGCCTTGAGCACGCCGAGCCAGCAAGCGGCGAGCCAGGGGTTGTTCGGCCCGCGCAGCAGCACCCGGTTGCCAGGGATTAGGCCCAGGTCCTCGGTCAGTACCCGGGCTATCTGGCTGGCCCGGCCAGCCGCCTCGCCGTAGCTCCAGCTCTGAGTCGGCGACAGCAGGCACCGGCGGCCGGAACCCCCGTTCCCGATAGTGTTGTTCAGTAGCTCGTCGGCGGCATTCAGCCGGTCCGGATAATGCAGCTCGGGCAAAGCGAAGTCCAGGTCCGGCCACTGATCCGGGGGCGGCAGGCTATCCCGGCAGAACGTGTCGGCGTAGGCGGACGGCGAGAGCTGCATGTCCGGACCCTTCTCGGAACGCCACCAGGACGGTCCCAGTATGCCGCTCGCCGGGCCATCCGGCCACGCGGCGAAGTGGTAGGAAGGGAGACGCGAGTGGGCAGTCCTCGGCGGGCCGCACCGAGACGGGGGAAGGACAAGGAGTCAGGATGACCTACCAGCCGTATCCAACCGGGGGCGGCAGTAACCAGGTATCCAGCGGGGAACGGCCGCCGCAGCCAGCGACCGTCCGCACCGCCGTACGGCTCATGCTGGCTGGCGCCGGTCTCGCGCTGCTGAGCACGATCATCACGCTCGTGTACAGCAGCAGGATCAAGAACGCGGTGATGACGGCAGCGCAGAAGGCCAACGCGACGAACGCCCGCGCGGGCAAGGCGACGCTGACCACCGCGCAGATCCACTCGCTGGCGAACGCCTATGTCGTGCTGCTTGCCATCGGCGGGATCGTCGGCGTCCTGCTCTGGCTGTGGATGGCCTGGGCCAACAACAAGGGCAGCAACTGGGCGCGCATCGTGGCCTCGGTGCTGTTCGGGCTGAACACGATCCTGCTGGTGCTGGTGGCAGGACGGGCTAGCATCAGCGTCATCTTCTTCGCGGTGGGCTGGCTAGTTGGCCTGGTCACCATCGTGCTGCTGTGGCGCAGGGATACGACCGCCTACATCGGCCAGCGGGTGCGGTAGCCGGACCCGGCGGCATCAGGCGTGGCCTAGGTCAGCGGGCCAGTCCGGACCAGCGTCGCCGGCCGGATCGTCACACCGAACTGCAGCGTCGCGCGAAACTCATCGTCGCCGGTCACGTAGATCGGGCTGGCCCACCAGCTCGTCATCAGGCTGAGCAGCCCGGCGGTGGCCATGGCGGCCAGGCCGACGAGGCCGAGCTTCACGGCGATCCAGCGAGCGCGCGAAACGCTCTGGTTCCAGGCCAGCCGGAAGCTCTCCATCAGGATCTGCAGGAACTCCCGCCGGGCTAGCGGATCCAGGCTGGCGATTGGCTCGTCCAGCATGAGTAGCTGCGGCCGCTTGGCGATCGCCAGGGTCAGCGCGAGCTGGGCCCGCTGGCCGCCAGAGAGCTTTCCGGCGTGCTGCTTAAGATCCAGGCCTACCTGGTGGACCCGGTTGAGCGCCAAGATCGTTATCCCAGGCCGGATTCATGTGCGCGCCGAACCGAAGGTGATCTTCGACGCTCAGAAGGGCGGACCTCATGGTCTGCTGGTAAATGCCGTCGATGCTCTCGCCGTCCAGGCCTGCCGCCCTGGCTTTGCGATACCAGAGCAGCAGTTCCCGGCTGAGCTGCCGGTGCGCGGCGATAGAGCCGTCGCTCAGCGTCCTGGTCACGAACGTGCCCACGCCGGGTTTGGCTGCCGCAAGTCCCTCGTACTCAAGCTCGCGGTACGCCTTGAGCACGGTGTTCGGGTTGATCGCCAGGGCCCCCGAGACTTCCTTGACGGTCGGCAGCTGATCGCCTTCGCGGAGCAAGCCGAGCCGCAGCGCCTGCCGCACCTGCTGAATCAGCTGCAAGTACGGCGCGACACCGGATCGCGTGTCCAGATGGAACTCGATCACCGGCCTGGCCTCCTATTTATCTAGGTGCCTAGCACTATAGGACGCTAGGGTGCTCAGCGTCAATTGCGTACGCAGCGCTGGCAAGCCGGATCGCGACACGCCGGCGGCAGTTGCTGACCAACCGGCGGCGGGCTGGTTACGGTGGGCATCATGGCGACTCGTGCGCCCAATGGCGCGGCGCGCCCGAGCGGCAACGGTGCAGCGCGCCCTCGTAGCGGCACGGCCAGCCGCCCGCGGCAGCCGGGCAGTTCGGCCCGCGACCGCTCCGGAACGTCGACGCGCAATCGCCGGGGCTCAAGCTCTGCGAATAACCGGTCACGTTCGCCGGCCCGCAGCACCAAGTCGGCCGGCGGCCGACGCGTCAGCAAGCCCGCGCCGCCCAGCAATCCGTTCGTCATCCTCGCGGGCTGGATTGGTGCCGCAATCGCGGCCGCGTGGCTGGCCCTGGCGCACACGGTGGGCGCAGCCTGCCGCGTGCTCGGCCGCAGTGCGCGCGACCTGGACCCGATGCACCGCCGGGACGGGGTCGGCCTGACCGTCCTGTGCGCCGCGATCATCCTCGCCGTAGCTACCTGGTGGCACGTCGCCGGACCGCTGCACCCGGTCGGCACCGCCGCCCACACGCTGTTCGGCTCAGGGACGTGGGCAGCGCCGGTCCTGCTGGCGCTGCTGGCGTGGCGGTTCCTGCGGCATCCGGACAGCAACGCCGACACCGCGCGGATGGTGGTCGGCTGGAGCACGCTCCTGCTCGCGGTGCTCGGCCTGCTGCATATCGCGGCCGGCACCCCCGGCATGCGAGCCGGGCTGCACGCCATCGCCGCGGCAGGCGGGCTGGTGGGTTACGCCGCATCGGCGCCGCTGGCCGCCGTCGTCACGAAGTGGGCCGCCGTCCCGGTACTGGCCCTGGTTGCCGGATTCGGCCTGCTGGTCATTACCGGTACGCCGGTACACCGCGTTCCCGATCGCATTGCCGAACTCCGCGCGTTCCTGCTGCGCAGGCAGGTCTACGTCGAGGAGGAGGCCGGCGAGGGCGGCCAGGCAGCCCGCCCGGCGGCGCGGCTCAGCCGGCGGAAGACCGAGGCGCTCGAGGTAGGCGCCCGCGACCGCGCTTACGACACCCCGCTGATCGGCGGCTTCCTCGGCCGCCGGGACGTGCCGAAGGATCTCCAGCCCGGCAGCGAAGCGGCGGGAACGCCCGCTGCCGGGGTCGGCGCTACCACCGAGGGACTGTCGTTCGGGCCGGCCGACACGACACCCCCGGCAGCCGATGAGCCCTGGTCCGCTGCCGGTGACGCGCCGACCGTCGGGGCGCCGGCCGGAAAGCTGCCGAAGAAGGCGGAACAGCTCACCCTTGCCGCGGTGACCGATGGCAGCTACACGCTGCCGCCGCTCGCACTGCTGAAGCCGGGCACGGTGGCCCGCGCGCGGACCAGGGCGAACGACTCCATGGTCGAGGCGCTGTCCGCGGTGCTCGAGCAGTTCGAAGTGGACGCCCAGGTCACCGGATTCACCCGGGGCCCGACCGTCACCAGGTACGAGATCGAGCTGGCGCCCGCGGTGAAGGTGGAGCGGGTCACCGCGCTGTCGAAGAACATTGCCTACGCAGTGAAGAGCGCGGACGTCCGGATCTTGTCGCCGATCCCCGGCAAGTCCGCGATCGGGGTCGAGATACCGAACACCGACCGGGACGTTGTCAGCCTCGGCGACATCCTGCGGTCACCGGTTGCGACCACGGACCAGCATCCGATGGTCGTCGGCCTCGGCAAGGACGTCGAGGGCCGGACTGTCGTGGCGAACCTGGCGAAGATGCCGCACATGCTGATCGCCGGTGCCACCGGGTCCGGCAAGTCGGTGTGCCTCAACGGGCTGATCACCTCCGTCCTGCTGCGGGCAACGCCGGATGAAGTGCGGATGGTGCTGATCGACCCGAAGCGGGTGGAGCTGGCCGCCTACGCCGGGATCCCGCACCTGATCACCCAGATCATCACCAACCCCAAGAAGGCCTCGGACGCCCTGCAGTGGGTCGTCGGGGAGATGGAACGCCGCTACGATGACCTGGCGGCGGCCGGCTTCCGGCACCTGGATGACTTCAACAAAGCGGTCAGGGCCGGCCGGGTGACCGCGCCGCCGGGGTCCGAGCGGGTCTATGCGCCCTACCCTTATCTGCTGGTCATCGTCGACGAACTCGCCGACCTGATGATTGTGGCGCCGCGGGACGTCGAGGATGCGGTCGTCCGCATCACTCAGCTTGCCCGCGCGGCCGGCATCCACCTGGTGCTTGCCACCCAGCGGCCCAGCGTGGACGTGGTCACCGGCCTCATCAAGGCCAACGTGCCGTCGCGGCTGGCGTTCGCCACGTCGAGCCTGACCGACAGCCGGGTGATTCTCGACCAGCCGGGCGCGGAGAAACTGGTGGGCCAGGGCGACGCCCTGTTCCTGCCGATGGGCACGAGCAAGCCGATCCGGCTGCAGAACGCGTTCGTCACCGAGAAGGAAATCCGCGAGATCGTCACGCACTGCAAGAAGCAGGGAGAGCCGGTCTACCGTGACGACGTGGTCGCGGCAGAAGGCAAGCAGCGCGAGGTCGACGCGGACATCGGCGATGACCTGGACCTGCTCGTGCAGGCCGCCGAGCTGATCGTGACCACCCAGTTCGGCTCGACCTCGATGCTGCAGCGCAAGCTGCGGGTGGGCTTCGCGAAGGCCGGCCGGCTGATGGACCTGCTGGAGAGCCGTGGCGTGGTAGGTCCGAGCGAGGGGTCTAAGGCACGTGACGTACTGATACGACCGGACGACCTGGCGGCACTGCTGGCGTCGCTGCGCGGCGAGAACTGAGATGGCCGACCTCAGTCGGCGGCTGCCGGTGGCGGCCGCGGGAGTAGTCCGGAGTACGGAAGCCCGACCAGCCGGTGTCGGGCGGTAACCAGCTGTCTACACTTAGTGACCGATCCTGGGCTTGGGATCCGGGGGGAAGCGAACGTCGGACATTCGGGCAGCTAGTCGGCTGCCCGGGTCGGGATGCAGCATGATTAGTGGAGGCGCTGCGTGAGTATCGGCGATAGGTTGGCGGCGGCGCGCCGCCAGGCCGGTCTCACGGTCACGCAGGTTAGCCAGCGGACCTGCATCAGGGAGACGATCATCGGTGGCATCGAGCGAGGGGACTACTCGGCCTGCGGCGGTGATTTTTATGCCCGCGGGCACATCCGCAGCATCGCCCGCGCCGTCGGGCTCGATCCCGAGGAACTGATCCGCGAGTACGACGCCACGTCCGCACCGCCGCAGCAGATGACCGCTGCGGATGTGTTCCAGCCGTTCGCTCCGGTGCGTTTGAAGGAGCGCCGCCGGGCTAACTGGAGCGTCGTGCTGGTGATCGGCCTTATTGCCGTGCTGGGCGTGGCCGGCTACCGGTACCTCGGCTCGGCCACCGCCAAGCCGCCGCGGCCGGCGCCTACGGTGCAGCCTGCCCGCAAGAACAAGACGCCGGCACCGGCGCGGGCGCAGGCGGCTTCGCCGCCAGCTCACGTGTTTGTCAGGGTGGTCGCTCACCAAGGCGGCCTGACCTGGGTCCAGCTGAGCCTGGCAACCGGCACCGTGATCTACCAGGGTGACATCGGCGCCTCGGCCGGCATTGTGGCGAAGTCCTGGACCGCGAGGCGCTCGCTGAAGCTCCAGTTCGGGAATCCGGGCGGCGCGACCTTGTACCTGGACGGGAAGAAGCAGCCGTTTTCGGAGACCACCGTGCCGATCACCGTCGTGTGCTCTAGGACGGCGTGCAGGACCACGTACGTCGGCTGAGCACGGCACCGGGCAGGTCGGCAGGCTCGGTGCGGGTGCGCTGGCACCGGCACCGTTACCGTAGTCTGCCGGTGTGCCGTCTAGCCAGCTAAACCAACCTGCCGTCACCCGCCGGGTCCAGATCGTGACCCTCGGTTGCGCTCGCAATGAGGTTGATTCCGAGGAACTTGCCGCGCGGCTGGAGAACGGCGGCTGGGAGCTGGCGGACGACCCGGCAGGCGCCAGTGTCGTCCTGGTGAACACGTGCGGCTTCATCCAGGCGGCGAAGCAGGAATCGATCGGCGAACTGCTCGACGCGGCCGCCGGGGGAGCGACGGTGGTGGCCGCGGGCTGTCTGGCCGAGCGCTATGGCTCCGAGCTTGCCGGGGCGATGCCAGAGGCGCAGATCCTGAGCTTCGACGACTATGCGGACATCGCAGCCAAGCTCGACGCAGTGCTGGCCGGCCAGCGATGGGACGCGCACCAGCCACGAGACCGGCGCATGCTGCTGCCGCTGTCGCCGGCCGCCAGGCCCGGCCGCGGCGGCGAGCACCTGCCGGGACACGGGGTGGTCAGCGGGATAACTGAGCTGCCGCCGGGCGTGGCTCCGGCCTCCGGGCCGCGAGTGCTGCGGCGCCGGCTCGGCGGGGGGGTGGTTGCGCCGCTGAAGATCGCGTCTGGCTGTGACCGGCGCTGCGCCTTCTGCGCGATCCCGGCCTTTCGCGGTGCCTTCGTCTCCCGGCAACCGGACGATCTCATCGCCGAGGCGGGCTGGCTGGCCGGCCACGGCGCTCGTGAACTGCTGCTGGTCAGCGAGAACTCCACGTCGTATGGCAAAGACCTGGGAGACCTGAGGCTGCTCGAGAAGCTGCTCCCGCAACTTGCCGAGGTGCCAGGCGTCAGCCGGGTCCGGGTCAGCTACCTCCAGCCGGCCGAGGTGCGGCCAGGGCTGATCGAGGTGCTGGCCGGCACGCCCGGCGTAGCCAGGTACTTCGACCTCTCGTTCCAGCATGCCAGCGGGCCGGTGCTCCGGCTGATGCGAAGGTTCGGCGACCGGGAGCGATTCATCCGGCTCACGGAGCAGATCAGGAGCCTGGCGCCGGACGCCGGAATCAGGTCCAACTTCATCGTGGGCTTCCCCGGCGAGACGGTGGCTGACTTCGCCGAACTGCAGGCGTTCCTGGCAGATGCCAGGCTGGACGCCATCGGCGTGTTCGGCTACTCGGACGAAGACCGAACGCAAGCGGCTGACCTGCCCGGCCATCTGCCCGAGGCCGAGATCGCCGAGCGGGTCGAGGAGTTGGCTGATCTGGCCGACGCGCTGATGGCCGAGCGCGCGGCGGAGCGGATCGGCCAGTCCGTGGACGTGCTGATCGATGAGGTGCTGGCGGCCGGCCGCTATCTGGGCCGGGCGGATCATCAGGCGCCGGAGGTGGATGGCACGACCGAGGTCCGGAGTACGCGCCTGCTTCAGCCGGGTGACCTCGTCAGCGCGGTCGTCACCGCCAGTGACGGGGTTGACCTGGCGGCCGACGCCGACCTGGCGGCCGACTCTGAACTCGCGGCCGGCGCCGGTGCGGCGGGCGGAGGCCGGGACACGGGCCCCGGTTGAGCGCGGCACCTCCTGGCGCTCACCGGGACCGCAACGGCGGGCCGGAGAAGGCCGGCCGCAGGCCGGCCGCCGAGGCGGAAATCCCGGCGCCCGGCCTGGTGAACGTGGCAAATGCCCTTACCGTGCTGCGGCTCGCGGTAGTTCCGGTTTTCGTCTGGTTCCTGCTCGCCGGCGGTAACACAGCCCGCTCGATCGCGTTCGTAACGTTCGCGCTCGCCTCCGTCACCGACCTGCTCGACGGCGAGATCGCCAGGCGGCGCGGCCTGATCACGGACTTCGGCAAGATCGCCGATCCGATCGCGGACAAGGCGCTCACCGGGTCCGCCCTCATCACGCTGTCCTACCTAGGGGAACTGTCGTGGTGGGTCACGGCCATCATCGTGGTACGGGAACTCGCGGTCACCGGACTGCGGTTCTGGGTCATCAGGCGCGGCGTCATCGCGGCCAGCCGCGGCGGGAAGGCCAAGACGATGCTGCAGGTCGTCGCCATCAGCCTCTACGTGCTGCCGTGGCACCTGACCCTGGCCAGGGAGATCGTGATGGCGGCGGCGCTGGTGGTGACGGTGGTGACGGGGATTGATTACACGGCCAGGGCGATCCGGCTGCGCCAGGCGGTGCAGTGACGCCCACAGCCGAGTCGGCACTCCCCGGGGCTGACGCAGCCCAGCTTGCCAGGGAGGCAATCGGGTTGCTGGTCGCGGCGGGGCAGACCGTCGCGGTCGCCGAATCGCTGACCGGCGGCTTGGTGGCCGCCGCGCTTACGAGCGTGCCCGGCGCCTCCGCGGTCGTCCGGGGCGGAGTCGTCGCCTACGCGACCGAACTCAAGACGGCGCTGCTGGGCGTGCCGTCGGACCTGCTTGCCCGGCATGGCGCGGTTCACCCGGACGTGGCCGCGGCGATGGCGAGCGGGGTGCGCCAGCGCCTCGGTGCGACATACGGGGCCGCCACTACGGGGGTGGCCGGACCCGGTCCGGCGGAAGGAAAGCCGCAGGGCACAGTGTTCGTAGCGGTCGAGGGGCCGGCCGGCGCTGCCGGAGCCGGGCTCAGCCTGACTGGGGATCGCGGGCAGGTTCGCGACGAGTCGGTCCGGTCCGTGCTGTCGCTGCTGGTCAGCGTCTTGCGGGAAGACGATTGGTGATTACAGTGTTACGAGCCTGTGAACACGCAGCATTGCCCTCTCCCACATGGTCCGTCAGGGCGGGTACGGTAGAGGAGTCAGCAGGTCGGCCTCAGGGAGGGAGCGCGACGATGGTCCTGCTTCGTCACTTGCTCGGTGACGCGCTTCGGCGACTTCGTGTGCGCCAGGGTCGCACCCTACGTGAGGTCTCAGCGACCGCGCGGGTATCCCTGGGCTATCTGTCGGAGGTAGAGCGCGGCCGGAAGGAAGCGTCGTCCGAGTTGCTCGCGTCGATCTGCGATGCCCTGGGTGCGCCGCTTTCGCAGGTATTGCGGGAAGTGTCCGACGGGTTTGCCCTCGCCGAACTGCAGAACGAGCCAGCGTTCGGCGTGCCGCTTGAGCCCGCGATGGCCGGCCAGGCTACCCCGCGTGCGGCACCGGCCACGGCGGCGGTGGCGCCCGCTGGTAGGCCTCAGTTGCCGACCGCGCGGTCGCGGCCGGGCTCGCAGCGGATGGTGCTGCCGCCGCGCAAGCTGACCGTGCGCACTGGCCAGCACCTCGCACCCGCCGAGCCGGTGCTCGAGCCAGTCAAGCTGCCCGGCTCCGAGCCGAAGTTCGATAAGCTGGCCAGGGATATCACCGACATGGTGCCGGTCTGACCCGAATCCACGAGTAGCAGGCCGCTGTGGCCGACCTGGCCAGCTGTGCCCGGACGGCAGGACCGCGTGAGCTGCTCAGGCCATCGAGTGTGACGTCCAGGCTGCCGGGTTGTCGGCGAGCTTCCGCACGCTGGCCGGGAGGCTGCCGGACACGATGTGCTCGAGCGTGACTTCCTCGAGGATCGCGCGCTCGCTGGCCCTCAGAGCGATCCAGACCGCCTGGAGCGGCTCAGCCGCGCCGCCGTAGCCGAGGTTCTCCGGGCGTTCACCGCGTACCCCGACCAGCGGGCCGTCGATTGCCCTGATGATGTCGGCCAGGGAGATGTCGCTGGCCGGACGCGCCAGCCAGAACCCGCCGTCCGGGCCGCGCTGGCTGCGGACCAGGCCTGCCCGGCGCAACTGGGTCAAGATCGCCTCGAGAAACTTCCCAGGGATGGCCTGCGTCCGGGCGAGTTGGTCCGCCGTGACGTGGCCGCCGTCGGAAGCGGCAAGCTCGATTGCGGCTCGCAGCGCGTAATCGGAGCGAGCGGACAGGCGCATAGGCAGCATTATGCAGGTAGCCGCGACCGGCGGGCGCGGCGCTCTGGTGCGGGATGCACGATATGGCCCGCAGCGGCTACGGCGCGGTCAGGCTGAGGACTTCGGCTGCCGCGCGGCTGTTGCTGCGCGCGGCGCCGTAGGTCGCGACGTAGCTGCCGTGCCAGCCATTGGCGGAGTCTGGCCGCCAGACCGGCAGGCCCATCTCGACCACCACCGCATCTGGCCGCGCGGCCAGCATCAGTTCCGCCGCCGCGGCGGCCGCCGGGTGCCGGTGGGCGTCCCGGACGACGACGATCAGCGTGCGCCCGTCGGCCTCAGCGACGATCCCGGCGACCACGTCAGCCAGGCTGGCGGGCGGCGTGCCGGTGCTAACCTCCCGGTAGCTGCCGGCTGGCAGGTACGGTCGCAGGCCCCAGGGGACCGTGCCGGCTGCGAGATTGGACGGCGGTACGAACTGGACGACAAGCGGCTGGCTCGGCGGCGGCAGCGTCCCGGATACCGAGATGGCCCGCCGCGCCGCCGCCAGCCCGATCGGGTCGGCCGCCGTCACGCCCGCTGCGGCGGGAGATCCCGCGACCGGTGCCACTGCCGCCATCCAGGCTCGCAGCCCGGCCACCCTGGCGGCCGCCTCCTCGAGCCGCTCACCGCGAAGTCTGCCCGACCGCACCGCCTCCAGCAGCGCGGACTTGACCGCGAGGAAACTGAGCTGGTCCTGCTCGCGGCCCAGGCAGAGCAAGTCGGTGCCGGCCATCACGGCCAGCACGGCGGCTTCGGGAATGCCGTAGCGCTCGCTGACCGCCTGCATCTCCAGCCCGTCGGACACGATGACGCCGGTGAAACCTAGCTCGCCGCGCAGCAAGTCGGTCTGGGCGCGGCGGGACAGCGAAGCGGGCAGCTCGCCGGTGAGCTCGGGCACCCGCAGGTGGCTCGGCATGATCGCCCGCACCCCGGCCGCGATGGCCGCCTCGAACGGCGGCAGGTCCCTGGCCGCCAGCACGCTCAGCGGCGCGTCGACCGTGGCGAGCACGAGGTGGGAGTCCTGCATCGTGCTGCCGTGACCGGGAAAGTGCTTGGCGCAGGCGGCGACGCCGGCCGATTGCATGCCAGCCACCGCGGCCGCCCCATGCCGCGCCACCAGGTCCGGATCGGCACCGAACGACCTGGTGCCGATCACCGGATTGCCGGCCGCCGTGTTGACGTCGACCGCCGGGGCCAGGTTCAAGTTGATGCCGAGCGCAGCCAGATCGGCGCCCAGCGCCGCGTACACAGACCTGGTCAGCTCGACGTCATCGATGGCTCCGAGAGCCGCGTTCCCCGGATAGTCGCTGCCGTCCTGGTGGGAGATCCTGGTGACGTCGCCGCCTTCCTCGTCGATCGCGATGACCGGTTCCGCGGCGGCCGACCGCAGCCGGGCGGTGAGCGCGGCCAGCTGGTTGTTGTCCTCGACGTTCGGCCCGTACAGGGTGACCCCGGCCAGCCCGCCGGTGAGCGCGGCGCGGACCCAGCCGGGCTCACGAGCACCGGGGAACGGGGGAATCAGGACCGAGTCGGCTAGCCGGCCCAGGACTGGGTCGGCCTGGAGCTCCTGGGTCATCCCTTCACCGCGCCCGCGACCAGGCCGCCCACGAGCCGCCGCCGGACGATCAGGAAGAAGATCATCACGGGGATCGTGTACAGGGTGGATGCGGCCATGATCGGGCCCCATGCCGCGCCGCCCCGGCCGAAGAAGTACGTCACGTAGATCGGCAGCGTGTAGGCCGACTGGGCCTGGCCGAGGAACGTCAAGGCGACGATGAACTCGTTGTAGGCGGTGATGAAGGCGAAGATGCTGGTGGCCACCAGGCCCGGCGCGACCAGCGGGAAGAGGATCCGCCAGAAGATCCGCTGCGCGGTCGCGCCATCGATCGCGGCGGCCTCCTCGAGCTCCCTGGGGATCGTGGCGACGAAGTTGCGCAGCATCCAGATCGTCACCGGCAGCGCCTGCGCCGAGTAGACGACGATCAGGCCCAGCAGACTGCCCAGCAAGTTCAGTGACTTGAAGTCGAGGAAGAGCGCGATGATCAGCGCCTGGCCGGGGATCATCTGCACGATCAGCAGCAGCACCAGGAGGGTGGTGCGCAGCCGGAACCTGAACCTCGCGACCGCCACGGAAGCGAGCAGCGAAAGGATCGACGCGAATACCACGGTGCTCAGCGTCACCGCCAGGCTGTTGCGGAAGAACAGCCAGATCGGCCCGATGCCGCCCGTTACCTGCCCGCTGATCACCTGATCGAAGTTGCCGACTGTCGGGTGGGCTGGCAGCAGGCTGGGGGTCAGCGAGTAGATCTCCTGCGATGGCTTGAACGCCGTGCTGACCATCCAGAAGATCGGGAACAGCGTGACGAGCGCGATCAGCAGCCCGAGGCCGTTCAGGCTGACGGACTTGGCCTGCCGGACGGTCCGGGCCGAGATCCTGGCCGAGTCCCGTCGGCCTGCCGGGCCGGCCTGGCCCCTCGCTGGCGGCGCCATCGTCGTTCCGGTCAGTTCCGTCCCGGTCAGTTCCGTTCCGGTCATGTCAGGGCCCCCTGCCTGATCGAGGCGCGGACGTACCCGACGGTGACGACCAGCAGGATCAGCGCGAAGATCAGCGCGAGTGCACCGCCGAGGCCATAGCTCGGCGGGAAGCCGAACGCCTTGTCGTAGATGTACATCGACAGGTTGTACTCGTTCTGGTTGCCCAGGCTGATGATGATGTAGCTCTGGGTGAAGATATTGAAGTCCCAGATCACCGAGAGCAGCAAGAGCACCAGGTAGATCGGCTTCAGCAGCGGGAAGGTGATCCGGCGGAACACCCGCCACGGGCCTGCTCCGTCGACCCTGGCGGCCTCGGTCAGCTCGGCCGGGATGGTCTTCAGCCCGGCGAGCAGGGTGACCGCGACGAACGGGAAGGCTTGCCAGATCACCAGGATGGCGATCATCGTGTACGCCTGCACCGGGCCGTTGGTGGCCCAGTTGTACCCCGCCCAGTCGGTGCTGCCGACTAGCCAGTGCGGCATCCGGGCCAGTGCCCAGTCGACGATGCCGCCGTCGGGATTGAACATCCAGTAGAACAGCACGCTGGCCGATACCGGGGGAGTCGCCCAGGCGAGCAGGGCGGCCGTGCTGACGAAGATCGACATCTTCTTGCCCAGCCGGTTCAGCAGCAATCCGACGATCGTGCCGACGAGCAGGTTGAGCGGGACAGCGACGACCGCGAACAGCACGCTGTTGCGCAGCGACAGCCAGAACTCCGGGTCGGTGAAGGTGGTGCTGAAGTTGGCGAACCCGACCCACTGGGTAGGCAGGACACCGGTGATCTGCGCAAGCCCGTAGTTCTGGAACGAGTAGATGGCCACCTGGGCCAGCGGCCAGAGCAGCACCAGTGCGATGCCGATCAGCGCGGGCGCGAGCAGCAGATACGGCGCGAGCTTGTGGCGGCGGATGAAGGTGCGAAGGCGCTCCCGCGCCGAGCCTGGCCCGCTCAGCCGCGGCACCGAACGCGGGGCGTGGTCGCTGCGGATGCTCTGCGCCATCAGGGCCGCACTCCTCTCGCCTTCTCGTGTGCGCGGGTCTGGAATCCCGGCCGGCCCGCGCTGGCGGGCAGGCCGGCCGGGAACTCAGGGCCGGGTCAGCTCTCGCTGCCGGTGTTCAGCACGTTCTGCATCTCGGTGTTCGCCTTGTTCACGGTGGCCGTGAAGTTGGCGCCCTGCATCAGTGCCTTCATCATGTCGGGAATGATGTTGTCGGTCGCGTCGGCGGTGGCCCAGTTCTTCGAGTTGAGCGGGGAGATCTGGGTGTAAGCCGCTGCCTTGGCGAAGCCTGACATGATCGCGCTGCCCGAGTAAGCCCCGCCGGACAGTGCCGAGGTGAACTCGGGGAAGAAGCCCTGGGAGTTGGCGAACGTGGTCGCGTTGGCCGGGCTGTCCATCACCTTTATCAGGTCGAAGTCAGCGGTCTTGTACTTGCTGTTCACCCAGACGCCCAGGTCTGATCCGCCGGCGAACGCCGGAGCCGGGTTCGGCCCGTTCTCGCTCGGGATCGGGAAGGAGGCCCACTGTGACTCGTTCTTCGTGCTGACCGCGGCCAGCTGGGACTCCGCCCACGGGCCATCGATGTACATGTCGAGCTTGCCGAGCGCGAAATCCTCGTTCGATCCGCCCGACGTTGCCCCGACGGTGCCGAGCTCGGTCTCGCCGATGTACTTGGCCGGCGAGACGTGGTCGGTGAGGTAAAGGTCGGCGTAGAACTTGATGCCGGCCTCCGACTGCGGCGAGTTGAGCTCCGCTACCCACTTGCCGTTCTGCTTCACGGCTACCTGGCCGCCAGCGCCCCAGATGAAGCTGACGATCGCGTTCGTGTAATCGCTCGGGGCGCCGAGACCGTAGGTGCCAGGGAACTTCTTCATCAGCGCCTTGGCGTCGCTGACCAGCTGCGCCCAGGTGGTGGGTGGCGAGGTGATGCCGGCCGCCGCGAACTGGTTCTTGTTGTACCAGATGCCGCGCACGCCGCCGAACCACGGCACCGCGTAGACCTTGCCGTTGACGGTGTCGTTGGCCAGGTTGCCGGGAATGATCTGCGAGCCGTCCGACCAGGAGTGCACGCTACTGGTGATGTTCGCCAGCGCACCCTGCGAGGCCACGCCCGGCGTGTCGGTGTTACCAAGCTCGGTGATGTCAGGCCCGCCCTTCCCGCTGGTCAGGGCGTTGGTCCAGTCGGTGGTCCGGTTGCCCCAGGGGATCCAGTCCACGACTACCTTGGTCTTGGAGTACTGCGGGTACTGCTTGTGGAACTGCGCGACCACGCCGTTCATCCAGGTCACCTGAGACGGAACGGAGCCGCCCATCCGCCAGACGACGAGCTTCGCCGGGGCCGACGACGCCGACGATGAGGGGCTGGCGCTGCCGCAGCCCGCGATGCCCGCGGCCGTTCCCGCGAGCGCGACGGCCACCCCTAGTGCGGCCGCCGATCTGGTGAAAGTCACTGACCGATCTCCTTCCCGGCTGTGTAAGCGGAAGTCACGTCCTCCGGGCGGACGTCTCCGGCCGGGCTTGGCCTGACGGCCGGCGCCTACTCTAGGTGGCGGACCTGACGAGTCCGGCCCGCCGGAAGCTGCTGGCGCCTGCCAGGGCTGAGCCCCTTTGCTTGCTTGCGCAGAAAACTAACAGGAAACTTTCCTATAAGATAGACTCCGTTGCCAGATTGAAATACACGTTGCGTCCGAGCAGGTCAAACGACACCAAACCGTCCCGCCCGGCCTATGGTTTCGGTGGGAAGGTGGGCGCGCGAGCGGGCGCAGCCGGAGTGAGGGGTGGGTAATGCAGCGACGGCCGGGAACGCCCAGCTTGCTGCGCGAGCTGAACGACAGGTCCGCGCTCGAACTGCTGCTCACTGGCGGGCCGATGACCCGCTCGCAGCTCGGCAAGCACACCGGGCTCTCGAAAGTGACCGCGTCGCAGTTGCTGGCCCGGCTCGAGGATCGCGGCATCGTCGCGGTAGCTGGCGAGCTAGCTGGCGGGCGAGGGCCGAACGCGGCGCTGTACGCGGTGGTCCCGTCCACCGCCTATGTGGCCGGGCTGCATGTCGAGCGGGACGAGGTGAGCGCCGGCGTCGCCGACATCACCGGGAACGTAATCGCCCGGATCTCGGTGGACCCGAGCGACTCGGCGGACCCCGTCGCGCTCGTGCGCGGCGCCGTGCTGACAGCCTGCGCCTCGGCCGGCGTCCCGGTGGAGTCATTGCGCGCGTTCGTCATCGGCACGCCTGGCGTACTCGATCCGCGTACCGGCGACCCGCGGCTTGCGGTCAACCTGCCGGCCTGGCACGAAGGCGTCCTGGACGCGCTGCGCAGTGACCTTGGCAGACCGGTGACGCTGGAGAACGACGTGAACCTGGCCGCGATGGCCGAGCGAGCGGCCGGGGCGGCGCTCGGCGTGCCGGACTTTGTGCTGGTCTGGATCGGCATCGGCCTCGGACTGGCAACGGTTCTCGGCGGGAAGCTGCACCGCGGCGTGGGCGGCGCGGCCGGCGAGATCGGCTACCTGCCGGTGCCGGGCGTCCCGCTGCCGGAGGATCTGACGCACCCCGCGACCGGCGCGTTTCAGCGCCTCGTCGGCGCCCAGGCCGTACTGCCGCTGGCCAGGTCCTACGGATTCACCGAGCCGACCGCTGCGGCGGCGGTGGCTGCCGCGGTCGCCGCTGCGGTGGAGCGCGCTGCCGACGACTTCCTGCGCGAACTGGCCGTCCGGGTTGCCACCGGGGTCGCGGCGATCTCGGTCGTCCTGGACCCCGGCCTGGTGGTACTCGGCGGCGACGTGGGCCTCGCCGGCGGGACCGAGCTGGCCAGCCGGGTAGCGGCCGACGTCGGCCGGCTCTGTCCGGCCAGGCCGACGGTGGTGCCGAGCGCCGTCGACGGCTGGCCGGTCCTGCGCGGCGCGATCCTGGCCGCAGTCGACCAGGCGCGCGCGCAGTTGCTTGCATCCGTCGCTGAGCCGGTCTGAGTCATCGTTGGCGCATGACTGGCGCTTGCTGGTTCGCGACGATATCGGTTTGGTCATCACCGTTGCGCTGACCAGTCGGCTACGCGAGAGTCCTGGCATGGAATACGTGATGTCCAGCCGTTGGTCGCTGATGGAGCGCTTCGAGATTACCCGACCAGTCGGGCACCCCGATGTTCGAGGCGCGGGGCCATCTCGGCGCGCGGATATCGCTGCTCGACTCCGGTGGTCAGGAAGTTGCCGAGATCCGCAAGCACCTGATGACCGACACTCACGAGGTGTACGTCGGAGGTCAGCGCATCGCCCAGGTACGGCATGCGGGGATCTTCGGCGACAAGTACGACATCGAGTCGGGTTTCGGCAGGCTGGATGCGCGCGGTCACTTCGACGGCGGCGATTACACGATCAGCCGCGGTGGAGCACCGGTCGCCCGGATGGTCCGCAAGTTCTCGCTGCGGGAGAAGTTCGCAGTGGATGTCGCGGATGACGAGAACCAGGCGTTCCTGCTCGCGCTCGTGCTAGCCATCGAGGCGATCCACGACGAGCGGCGGCAGCAGGCGAATCGCGGAGCAGGCCTCGGCTTCGGGGCTGGCGGCGGCGTCGCCGGGATGATCGAGCGAGAGATCCTGTGACCTCGGGCGACCTGGGCGAACCAGGCCTGGCCGACCGGCCGGGCTAATGCTCGTCGCCGATATCGACACCCCGGCGCTGCTGATCGACGCGGTAGCGCTGGAGGAAAACCTTGCCACGATGGCGGCCGCCCTGCCTGGCACCCGGCTGCGGCCGCACGTGAAAGCGCACAAGTGCACCGCCCTCGCCCGGCGGCAGGCTGCCGCAGGGCATCGCAGCTTCACGTGCGCCACGATCCGGGAGTGCGAGGGCATGGCCGCGGCCGGCCTCGGAGAGGACCTGCTGCTGGCGAATGAGGTACTCGACACCCGGCGCCTGGGCAACCTGGTGGCCGCGGGGGCGCGGGTGACGGTAGCGGTCGACTCGGCCGAAACCATCCAGGCAGCCGTCGCTGGCGGGGTACGCGAGGTACTGATCGACGTCAACGTCGGACTGCCGCGCTGCGGCTGCTCCGTGCAGGATGCCGGGCGGCTTGCCGATCTCGCCCGCGGCCACGGGCTGGAGGTCCGCGGTGTGATGGGATACGAAGGCCACGTTGTCGGCTTGCCCGACGCGGCCGACCGGGCGCAGAAGTGCAAGGTCGCGATGGAGATGCTCCTCGCCGCGCATGCCGATGTCGGCGGTGAACTCGTCTCGGCCGGCGGCACCGGTACCTATGCGATCAATACCTGGGCGAATGAGATCCAGGCCGGGTCCTATGCGCTGATGGACACCGCCTACGGCCGCCTCGGACTGCCGTTCAGGCAGGCGGCTTTCGTGCTGACGACGGTCGTGTCGCGGTCGGACGGCTGGGCGGTCGGCAACGCCGGACTCAAGGCGTTCGGCATGGACCACGGGAATCCGCAACTAGCCGACGGCACCGTCATGTTCTGCTCCGATGAGCACGTGACGTTCGCGCCGCCGCGAGCGGTCGGTGAACTGGCCTGGCTGGCGCCCGCCCACATCGACCCGACGATGTCCTGCCATGAGCGCGCCTATTTGTTTTCGGGTGACACTGTCGTCGACATCTGGCCGATCGACCTGCGCGGCTGGTAGCCAGTAGCGGGCCGGGCCGCGCTTTGCGTCCCGGCGAACTTCATGGGTTTGGGGGGGACCTCCTGAGACTTGATCTTGAAAACCCCGTGAAGGACTTAACCACACACAGCAACCGGAACGCACAACGCGTAACCGCCGCTTGACGCGCAGACACAGCTATCCGCGGCTCTCACGCCGCACCGCCGCGCTCGATATGGTCCGTGTTGTGCGGCTGGGTTCTCAATGCTTCGTCCCGCAAGAGTCCTCAGCTGTCGGCCGCACGAGAACCGCTGATTTCAAGGAGAGCCAGCTACGCTCCCGCCCGCGCATGCTGCCCCATTGGCTTCCGACCCGGTACCGCGACTGGCGGGGCTGGCACGCCCGCAATCCAGGGGATGACGGCCGGTTCCTGATGCCCAGCAGCCTAGCCCGTCAGCGTCGAACAGCAGGAAGCCTACGTGCGCGGCCATCTCTCGTGCTTGCTTGGTGAACGTTGATGTGATGACGACTGCGGCGATGTTGGCGAGGTGGATTGTGCGGCAGGTTCCGGCGAACGTCCTGCCCGGTTACCAGGTTGTCGGTGGCGTACCGATTGGCCCGGATGACGAGTTGTGGCCGTAGGCGGGTTACTGCTCATCTCGGCTCCCAAGTCGCCAGCATCGCCGGATACCTGTACGTCGGAGTAGCCGTCGCGTCAGCACGGTTAGGCAAGGGCCTCTCACAGTCGCGGCCGCTTACCTGCTGATAGGCAGCGACCACCCGCGGTCCGAATCGCCCGGTTCCGCTCACACATCGGCTAGCTCCATGCCGCCGCTCCCGGAGGGTTCGGTCGCGCGCGGTTCGCGACCCCCGCTCCGGGCAGGCCCGGCTCATGTAACAATAGCTTTGTGGCTAACCCCCATTCACATCGCAGTCGTGAAGTAGCTTCTGCTCGCACAATCGCCGCGTATCTAGATGAGTACATTCGAATCTATCGCAAGGAATATGAGCGCTTCACGGCTGCGCCACTGGATGGGTGCGGATATCCGCAGTTGGCAATATCCCCGTATCTAAGTGCGCCTTCCTTAGTCGTGTACATAGCACGTGACGGATACGCAATCGCAGACTACTCTAACGAACCGGACTACATGTGGCACGTCGCAGGAGGGCCCACCTTGATGATTGACACTGAGCCAAGCTCGGTGCCTGAGCAAATAAACGCGATACTACAGCAACGTGGCTTGCTCGGTAAGGATATTGGCATCTACCGAATCGTACCTAGGCAGCCATTAACGCCGGGGGTTGCCGAAGGCGTATTGCAGAGTAATGCAAAGCAAATCGAGCGGCGCGTAAACGGCACCAAGATACTTGCAAGATCATACTCGTATGACTTGGCTGGACTTATAAGGTAAGCATTCAGGTCCCGGGCTTGCCCTGGCTGAGTTACGCCTGAGTCGCTGTGTGTAATGGGTTTCGGGCGTGGTTCAGGTGCTGGCGGTGATGGGTGGTATCCAGGGGTGCCCGGCGAGGGCGT
>JAJYUU010000013.1 GCA_021792405.1 Actinomycetes bacterium | reverse complement strand
CCTCGATCCCCCCGCCGCCAGGCTGGCGGCCCGGAACGGTCTACCGATCCGGCAAACCAGTCCCCGAGACAGCCGGGCACCCGCCACCCGCCCGGCCACCGCACCACCCAGCCGCCTGAGCTAGCCGGGACCCTGCCCGGCCGTCGCCTTGGCGAGGTCATTCACCTCACACGGGCGGTGCCGTCGGGCGGGGCAGTTAGCCGCAGCCGAAACTGGGCGGATGCCTGACGTCTAGCGATGCGGTGGCAGCGGCAGGCCACAAAACAATCACTTATGCTTGGTTCTGGCCAAGCTTGAAAGGTGATCGCCTCGTGCCAGTGACCGGATCGGCCAGTGCGTCCGCGTCAGGCAGTGCGTCCGCGTCAGGCAGTGAGGCACGGCCGGACGCGGATCCGGCCCGGATCAGGATCGGCAACGCCTCCGGTTTCTACGGCGACCGGTTCGCGGCGATGCGGGAGATGCTCGAGGGCGGCGAGCTGGACGTGCTGACCGGCGATTACCTGGCCGAGCTAACGATGCTCATCCTCGGCCGGGACCGGCTGCGGGATCCGCGCCTCGGCTACGCGCGAACGTTCCTCCGACAGCTTGAGGACTGTCTGGGGCTCGCGCTCGAGAAGGGCGTGGCGATCGTCGCGAACGCGGGCGGGCTGAACCCGGCAGGCCTGGCCGCCGCGATCGGGGACCTGGCGGCGCGGCTCGGCCTGGACCCGAAGATCGGCTACGTGCACGGTGACGATCTGCTGCCACGCGCACCCGAACTGGGCTACGGCGACGTAGTCGCGGCCAACGCCTACCTCGGCGGCTGGGGGATTGCAGCCTGCCTGCAGGCCGGCGCGAACGTAGTCGTCACCGGCCGGGTGACCGACGCGTCGCTGGTAGTCGGGCCGGCCGCCGCGCACTTCGGCTGGGAACTGACGGATTTCGACGCGATCGCCGGGGCGATGGCGGCCGGGCACGTGATCGAGTGCGGCGCGCAGGCGACCGGCGGCAACTACGCGTTCTTCACCGAGATCGCCGATCTGCGTCATCCGGGCTTCCCGATCGCCGAGATCTTCGCCGACGGTTCCAGCGTGATCACCAAGCATCCGGGTACCGGCGGTGCCGTGACAGTGGGCACGGTCACCGCACAGCTGTTGTACGAGGTCGCCGGTCCGCGGTATCCGGGACCGGACGCGACGCTCCGGCTGGACAGCGTGCAGCTCCGCCAGGACGGCCCGGACCGGGTCGCGATCAGCGGGGTGCGCGGCGAGCCGGCGCCGCCCACGCTCAAAGTGTCGCTGAATTCCCTCGGTGGTTATCGTAACCAGGTCGAGTTTGTGCTGACCGGACTGGATATCGAGGCGAAGGCACGGCTTGTGCGGGAGCAGCTTGCCGCGGCCCTGCCGGCCGGGGTGGAGTGGGAGCTCGCCCGCACCGATCACGCCGATGCGCCGACCGAGGAGGCGGCCAGCGCGACGTTGCGCTGCGTGGCTCGCGGCAGCGACGCCACGGCGATCGGCCGGGCGTTCTCAGGAGCCGCGGTCGAGCTCGCGCTGGCCAGCTACCCAGGCTTTCACATGACGGCGCCGCCGGGAGAGGCCCAGCCCTACGGGGTCTTCACGGCCGGTTACCTCGACCGGGCGCAGGTGCGGCAAATCGCAGTGCTGCCGGCCGGGGAGTCCGTCGAGGTGCCCGACGTAGCCACGACTGTGCTGGCATCGGCTGGGCCGGCGGCAACTGGGCCGGCGATACCGGCCGAGTTCGCCGGGCCGGGGGAGTGGGCAGGCAGCGGTCCGGTGCGCCGCGTTCCGCTCGGCGCGGTGGCGGGTGCGCGCAGCGGCGACAAGGGCGGGGACGCCAACGTCGGGGTCTGGGCCAGGAACGCGGCAGCTTGGCCGTGGCTGGCCAGCACGCTGACCGTCGGCAAACTTCGCGAGTTGCTGCCCGAGGCGGCCGGGCTGCCGGTGACCAGGCACCTGCTGCCCAACCTGGGCGCGGTCAACTTCGTGATCGAGGGACTGCTCGGCCAGGGCGTTGCCGCAGCGGCGCGCTTCGACCCGCAGGCCAAGGCAGTCGGCGAGTGGCTCCGCTCTCGTTACCTCGATGTGCCCGAGGCCCTACTCGCCGGGGTCCAGGGGTCGTCCCCGGGGATAACACCGTGACCGTCCTGGCCTCGGCGCTCGACGAGACCTCCGCCGCCTACGCCGCGAACGCCGAAGCCATGATCGTCAAGCTGGCCGAGATCGAGGCCGAGCAGGCCAAGGCGCTCGCGGGCGGTGGGCCCCGATACGTCGAGCGGCACCGGGCCAGGGGCAAGCTCGGTGTCCGCGAGCGGATTGAACTGCTGCTCGACCCAGATAGCCCGTTCCTGGAACTGTCGCCGCTCGCGGCGTGGGGAACCGAGTTCGCTGTCGGCGCGAGCATCGTGACCGGAATCGGGGTGGTCGAGGGCACCGAGTGCCTGATCTCCGGGAGCGACCCGACGGTTCGCGGCGGCACCAGCAACCCGTGGACGGTGCGCAAGAGCTTCCGCGCGCATGACATCGCACTGGCCAACCGGCTGCCGGTGATCTCCCTGGTCGAGTCTGGCGGCGCCGACCTGCCGACGCAGAAGGAGATCTTCATCCCGGGTGGCCGGACGTTCCGTGACCTTACCCGGCTGTCAGCGGCGGGCATCCCGACGATCGCCATCGTGTTCGGCAACTCTACCGCCGGCGGCGCCTACCTGCCTGGCATGTCCGACCACGTGGTGATGATCGAGAAGCGCTCGAAGGTCTTTCTCGGCGGGCCGCCGTTGGTCAAGATGGCCACTGGCGAGGAATCCGACGAGGAGTCGCTCGGCGGCGCTCAGATGCACGCCCGGACCTCCGGCCTCGCCGACTACCTGGCCGCCGACGAGCAGGACGCGATCCGCATCGGCCGCCGGATCGTGGCCCGGCTGAACTGGCGCAAGCATGGTCCCAGGCCGGTCGCCCCGCCTGCACCGCCGCGTTACGATCCCGGCCAGCTTCTCGGCATCGTGCCACCGGATCTGCGGATCCCGTTCGATCCGCGCGAGGTGATCGCGCGAGTCGTGGACGACTCGGATTTCGACGAGTTCAAGCCTGCGTACGGGACCAGCCTGGTGACAGGCTGGGCGAACGTGCATGGCTACCCGGTCGGCATCCTGGCCAATGCCCGAGGGATTTTGTTCAGTGCCGAATCGCAGAAGGCGGCGCAGTTCATCCAGCTCGCCAACCAGGCGGATACGCCGCTGATCTTCCTGCACAACACCACCGGCTACATGGTCGGCAGCCAGTACGAGCAGGCCGGCATCATCAAGCACGGCGCGATGATGATCAACGCGGTGTCGAACTCCGCGGTTCCGCACATCTCGATCCTGATGGGCGCGTCTTACGGGGCCGGGCACTACGGGATGTGCGGTCGCGCCTATGACCCGCGCTTCCTGTTCGCCTGGCCGAGCGCCAAGTCGGCCGTGATGGGCCCCGCCCAGCTGGCCGGCGTGCTGTCGATCGTGTCAAGGGCCGCGGCGCAAGCCGCCGGGCGGCCGTTCGACGAAGATGCCGACGCGGCCATGAAGGAGGCGGTAGCGGCACAGATCGAGGCCGAGTCGCTGCCGATGTTCCTGTCCGGCCGGATCTACGACGACGGCATCATCGATCCGCGCGACACCCGCACCGTGCTCGGCCTGTGCCTGTCGGTCGTCCATGGCGCCCCGGTCCGCGGCACGGCCGGCTACGGCGTATTCCGGATGTGACTGCAATGACGGGCTGGCTTGTCTCCCATGGGTGCCGAAATGGTGGCGCTGGAAGCCCACTAGATCGGCACCCATTGCTCACCTCGCCGGGCCGGCGGCCATGCTGAGCCGGGTACTGGTGGCGAACCGGGGCGAGATCGCCCGCCGGGTGTTCCGAACCTGCCGTCAGCTGGGGCTGTCGACGGTCGCGGTCTACTCCGACGCCGACCGCGGCTCGCCGCACGTAGCCGAGGCCGACGTGGCCGTCCGGCTGCCCGGCGCCGCAGCCGCCGACACCTACCTGCGGGCCGACGTGCTGATCGATGCGGCGCGCCGGTCCGGCGCGGACGCGGTCCATCCCGGTTACGGGTTCCTGTCGGAGAACGCGGCTTTCGCCCGCGCGGTGCAGCAGGCCGGCCTGACCTGGATCGGGCCGCCGCCTGCCGCGATCGAGGCGATGGCCAGCAAGATCGAGTCGAAGCGGCTCATGGCCGCGGCGGGCGTGCCGGTCCTGCCGGAGCTTTCGCCGGACGCGCTGACCGAGGCCGACCTCCCGGTGCTGATCAAGGCATCGGCGGGCGGCGGCGGCCGGGGCATGCGCGTCGTGCGTACCATGGCCGAGTTGCCGGCCGGGCTTGCGGCCGCGCGATCCGAGGCCGCAGCGGCGTTCGGCGATCCGGCGGTGTTCTGCGAGCCATACCTGGAGGCTGGCCGGCACGTCGAGGTCCAGATCATGGCCGACGCCTACGGCACCGTATGGACAGTCGGCGAGCGCGAGTGCTCGATCCAGCGCCGGCACCAGAAGATCATCGAAGAGGCACCGTCGCCGCTGGCGCAGCGCATTCCCGGTCTGCGGGCGCGGCTAACGGAAGCAGCACGGGCGGCCGCGTTCGCCGTCGGTTACCGCAATGCGGGAACGGCGGAATTCCTGGCCGATGACACCGGTCAGTTCTTCTTTCTGGAGATGAACACCCGGTTGCAGGTCGAGCACCCGGTTACCGAATGTACGACCGGGCTGGACCTCGTCGCACTGCAGCTACAGGTCGCAGCCGGCCTGCCGCTGGCCGCCACGCCGCCTGAGGTCACCGGCCACGCGATCGAGGCCCGTCTGTACGCCGAGGATCCGGCGGCGGGCTGGCAGCCGCAGAGCGGAACCCTGCACAGGTTCGAGGTGCCCGGAGTGCTCGCCGAGTTCGCGGTGCACGGATTGCCGCGGTACGGGCTGCGCCTGGACTCCGGTGTTGCCGATGGCAGCGACGTCGGCACCCGCTACGACCCGATGCTGGCCAAGGTGATCTGCTGGGCGCCGGACCGGGTCCAGGCGGCTGCAGCGCTTGCCGGTGCCCTGGCCCGCTCCCGCATTCACGGCCTGATCACGAACCGGGACCTGCTGGTGCGGGTCTTGCGGCATCCGGCATTCCTGGCCGGGCAGACCGACACCGGGTTCCTGGACCGGCACGGGCTCGATCACCTTGCCGCCCCGCTGGCGGCCGGGCAGGCCGGCGAGTTGTCCGCGCTGGCGGCGGCGCTCGCCGATGCGGCCGGCCGGCAGGTCCGGGCCAGGGTGCTCGGCGGGCTGCCGTCCGGCTGGCGCAACCTGCCGTCAGAGTTCCAGCGCAAGGAGTACGCGCAGGCCGGCGGTCAGGGCTGGACGACCAGCCGGTACCGGGCCAGCTACCGGATCGAACGCGGGGCGCTGCTCGTCGAGGGACGTGACGATATACGGCTGGTCTCGATGTCGCCCGACCTGGTTGAACTCGACATCGCCGGCCTGCTGTACCGGTTCCAGATCGCGGCTTACCCGGGACTGACATGCGTCGACTCAGCGCTCGGGCCAGTAGCGCTCCGGCCGGTCGGCCGGTTCGCCGTGGCGGCCGGCCAGGCGGTCACCGGGTCGCTGCTGGCGCCGATGCCGGGCGTCGTGGCCAGGATCGGCGTGGCGGCGGGCGATCAGGTCCTGGCCGGCCAGCCGCTGCTCTGGCTGGAGGCGATGAAGATGGAGCACGTGATCTCGGCCCCGGCCGCAGGAATAGTCGCTGAACTGCCGGTATCGGCGGGCCAGCAAGTCGTGGTGGGCGCCGTGCTCGCCGTGGTCAAGCCGCAGGAGGACGCCGGAGTGAAGGTTGAGAACGCACAGTGAACTTCACCGAGACCGACGAGCAAGTCGCGCTCCGGGCCGCGGTGGCGGACCTCGGGCGCAAGTACGGCTACGCCTACTTCACCCGGCAGGCCCGCACCGGCGGTCGGCTGACCGAGCTCTGGCAGGAGGCCGGCGCGCTGGGTTTCATCGGCGTTAACCTGCCGGCTGAGTACGGCGGTGGCGGCGCCGGCCTGTACGAGCTGTCGATCGTGCTCGAAGAGCTAGCCGCGGCCGGCTGCGGATTGCTCATGATGGTCGTCTCGCCGGCGATCTGCGGAACGATCCTCGCCCGGTTCGGCACGCCGGAGCAAAAGCAGCGCTGGCTGCCGAAGATCGCCAGCGGATCCGCCATCATGGCCTTCGGCATCACCGAGCCGGACGCTGGCTCGAACGCGCACAAGCTGACTACGGTCGCGACCCGCGACGGCGATAGCTGGGTGCTGACCGGACGCAAGATCTACATCTCCGGCGTCGACGAAGCCGAGGCGGTGCTGATCGTCGGCCGGACGGCGGACAGCAAGACCGGAACGCTGCGGCCGGCCTTGTTCGCGGTGCCGACCGATGCGCCGGGCTTCAGCTTCCAGCCGCTCGAGATGGACGTCCTCATGCCTGAGAAGCAGCACCTGCTGTTCCTGGACGAGGTCAGGCTGCCCGCTGATGCGCTTGTCGGCGAGGAAGGCGCGGCCTTGCTGCAGCTGTTCGCCGGGCTTAATCCGGAACGGATCATGGCCTCGGCGATGGCCGTCGGTTCCGCCAGGTACGCGCTGGCCAAGGCGGTCGGCTATGCAAAGGAGCGCACGGTGTGGAGCGTGCCGATCGGCGCGCACCAGGGTCTGGCGCATCCGCTCGCTCAGGTCAAGATCGAGCTGGAACTGGCCAGGCTGATGATGCAAAAGGCAGCCGTGCTCTATGACGCTGGTGACGATATGGCCGCCGGGGAGGCTGCGAACATGGCCAAGTACGCCGCAGCCGAGGCCAGCATCCGGGTTGTGGACCAGGCCATCCAGTCGCTCGGCGGCAGCTCGATGACCAGCGAAGTCGGCCTTGCCGCGATGCTAGCGAACGTGCGCACAACCAGGATCGCCCCGGTCAGCCGGGAGATGATACTCAACTTCGTGGCGCAGCACTCCCTCGGCCTGCCGAAGTCCTATTAGGAGGCGCCCAGTGACCGATGAGACAGTGACCGATGAGACAGGGCCCGATGAGACAGTGCCCGGCACCGGGGCTGACCAGCTCGTGCAGTACTCGGTCGACCGGGGTATCGCGCGGATCGCGCTGAACTCGCCGCGCAACCGGAACGCGTTGTCCGCGACTCTGGTCGCGGAGCTGACCGGGGCGCTGACCGCGGCCGGCGCTGACGCCGCCGTGCGCGCGGTCGAGCTGACTCACACCGGGTCGACGTTCTGCGCGGGTGCGGACCTGAGCGAGGCCAGCCAGGGCGGCATGCGGGCCGGCGCCGCACGAGTAATGGCGCTGCTGAAGCTGATCGTCATGCTGCCTAAACCTGTCGTCGGCAGCATCGACGGGCACGCCAGGGCCGGCGGCCTCGGCCTGGTCGGGGCCTGCGACATCGTGCTGGCCGGCCCGAAGTCGACCTTCGCGTTCACCGAGGTGAAGCTCGGCCTGGCTGCCGCGATGATCTCGCTCACCACGCTGCCGAAGATGGAGCCGCGCGCAGCGAGCCGCTACTACCTCACCGGCGAGACGTTCGATGCGACGACCGCGGCGCGGATCGGGCTGATCACCGAGGCGGTAACCGACATTGGCGCGGCCACTCCGGCCGTGCTCGATTTGCTGCGGGCTGCCTCGCCACAGGGCCTGCGGGAAACGAAGTCCCTGCTGACAACTGCCGTACTGGACGGATTCGACACCAGGGCAGCAGCGCTCGCGGAGTTGTCGGCACGACTGTTCGGGTCGGCGGAAGCCGTCGAAGGAATGCGGGCGTTCCTCGAGAAAAGACGCCCATCCTTCGCGGCTGAGTAGCTTCGACGATGGCACGCAAGATCCCGGAGAGCCCGAGCCCGACCACGGCGGGAACGGGCAGCGCCGGAGCCAGGCAGCCGCGGCAGGACCGGGGCTGGGCGACTCGTGCCGGGCTGCTTGAGGCGGCAGTCAGTTGCGTCGCCGAGCTTGGCTGGAGCGGGACCACCGTTGCCGTGATCGCTGCGAGAGCCGGCGTCTCCAGGGGCGCGGCCCAGCACTATTTCCGCACCAGGGAGGATCTGCTGACGGCGGCGCTGGCGCACATGGCCGATGTCCGGCTTGCGGAGATCCGGCGCGAGGCCGCGTTGCTGCCGGCGGGCGAGCAGCGCACCAGGGACGTCGTGAAGCTGCTGGTCCGGCTCTACACCGGTCCGCTGTTCCGCGCGGCGATGCAGATCTGGGCGGCCGCTGCTGCCAGTGAGCCGTTGCGCGGCCTCGTCCTGCCGCTTGAGGCTCAGCTTGGCCGGGCGGCGCACAAGGCGGCTATCGAACTGCTCCGGGCGGATGAGTCCGTGCCCGGCGTTCACGAGGCGGTGCAGGCGACGCTGGACCTCGCCCGCGGGCTCGGGCTGGCGGACACGCTGGCCGACGATTCCAGGCGCAGGGAGCGCATCGTGGCCCAGTGGGCGACGATGCTGGACGCGGTCGTCAGGCGCTAGGCGTGCGGACGCCCGCGGCCCCGCGGGATGGCCCTGCGTGATCGTTCAGCCGCCCGGGAACCTGGCGGCCCGGGTGCGGTCCAGGGCCGTGGCTGCCACTGTGGCTGCTGCCATCGGCGGGAAGGGCCATACTGCGCTGACGTTGATCTCGCACAGGATGTAGGTGTCGCCGCCCGCCGCGGTTCTCGGCCCGTAGAGGAAGTCGGCGTCCCAGATGGCCGGCAGGTCGCGGGGGTCAATGCCGAGGATGTCGGTCATCTGCGGCACCCACTGCGTCTCGGCTTTCATCCGCAGTTGCTGGTAGGCAGGGACGTCGGGGCCTTCCATGACCGAGACGGGTGACGCGCCCCGGTGCGGGTCGTCGTCGAGCAGCCCCTTGGGCCATTGCCGACAGAATCCGACGACCTGGCTGCCGGAGAAGTAGCAGCGGAGCATGCCGTCCCCCAGCCGGTCCTGGAACGGCTGGTCGACCAGGCAGCCGGACCAGGCGAAGTACTCCTCGCACCGCCGCAGGAAGGAGCCGAGTGCGAGGAATTCGGCCGCGCCGTCTTTCGACCGCGCGTCCTGTACCCGGACCAGGACGTCCGGGCCGGTCTGGCCGGGGTTGCCGCCGGGCAGCTCGACTTTCCAGACCCCGTTGCCGCCGTTGCCGCGGCCCTGCTTGACAACCAGCCGTCCCAGTTGCCCGAGGCGGCCGGGGAAATCGCGGGCGAACTCGGCTGCGGACCGGTACAGGCTGGTGTCGCTGCCCCAGCCCAGGTCACGGGTGCGGTACAGGATTTCCTTGGTGCCCATCTGCAGGATCACGTCGGGATGAGCCGACACCCAGACACCGTGGGCGGACACCTCGCGCAGCAGCGGATCGAGCAGCGCACGGTTGGCGCCGTCCTGGATGGGATTGACCCACACCAGTACGCCGTCGAGCTTCAGCAGCTGCTCGCGGACCTCGTGGACGGCATCATCGCGGTAGGGAACCGGCTCGATGACGACCGGCAAGGCGGCGAACGCGGCATACAGCGGGCCAAGACCCCGGTCCGCGGGCGGCAGCGGCGCCCCGGCTTGCCGGTCGCCTCGCCACAGCACCCCGATACGCAGCACTTCTCGCTCCCGATTCGTGATCAGTTAACCGAACCGTACCTTCTCGCGCGCACGGGTCAGTGCCCGCAGCCGATAGCGGCGGCGTACTTGGCCGGGGACATCCGGTACAGCCTGACCGCGGCCGGATTGCTCAGCACCAGATCGAACACCCACCGGTGGCGGACATAAAACCAGTAGTCGGTGAACTGCTGCCCGCCGATCTCGTAATGCACCAGCCAGGCCCCATGCGGGCCGCCTGGGCTGACATCCTCGGTCCGGGACAGTGCCTGCCCGCCGATCGGGCAGTCCTTGTGCCGCTGGATGTAGTCGGCGCGGGAGATGATCTGCTGGCTGCGTGCATCCCAGCGGGCATAAACAGGCCCATAGTCACCGGTGTCGTAGTCGTGGTTGAACGTCGTGGCGATCTTGAGAAGGGCTGATGCTGTGTGCGGATCGGGTGGCAGCGGGACCTGGGACGCGGCCCGCTGCGGGACGCTTGTGGTGCACCCCGCTGCGAGCAAGCCCACAGCGACGGCGGTCGCCAGTAGCAGACGCATCAGCACATTCTGCCGGGCTGGCAACAACCAGAACAAAGCGCCCGGCGCACTCCGCTGCGCCGGGATATGCCGGCCGAGTCGGCCCGCGTTAGGCTTCGTCAGTTGGCAAAAGCAACTATGCGAGGTGCCGGCAGTGAGCAGCGCGACGGTCAAGGCAGGTGCTCAGCAGGCCGGGCCGGCTATGCACCGGGGCTTGGCCATGGTGGTCGTGATGACCGGCGTGCTGATCACTGCCGTCGACACCACCATCGTCGTGCTGGCGCTGCCGACCATCGAGCGCGACCTGCACGTGTCGCTGGCTTCGGTGATCTGGATCGTGATCGGCTACCTGCTGGTCATCACGCTGCTGGCCACCCAGGTCGGGCGACTTGGCGACATGTTCGGCCGAGTGCGGATGTATGAGGCGGGTTTCGCGCTGTTCGTCATCGGCTCGCTGCTGTGCGCGCTGTCCTGGAACGAAGCCTCGATTATCGGATTCCGGATCCTGCAGGGCATCGGCGGTGCCTTCGTGACCGCCAACAGCGGTGCGGTGATAGCCGACCTCTATCCGCGGGAGCAGCGCGGGAAGGCCTATGGCTACAACTCGATTGGCTGGAGCCTCGGCGCCGTGCTCGGGATCATCCTCGGCGGACTGATCGTCACCTATGTGTCCTGGCGCTGGATCTTCTGGATCAACGTCCCGATCGGCACTGCCGCGCTCATACTCGCCATCAGGGTGCTGCGCGAGCGGGGCGAGCGCGCGAGCAGGCACCTGGACGTGCCTGGCATGATCACTCTCGGGCTAGGGCTCTTCGGGATCTTGTGGGCGATGACGAAGCTGGCCACGACGAGCCTGAGCGGTGAGGTGGCCGCATATCTGGCTGGCGGCATCGTGCTGCTCGCCGTGTTCGTCGTGGTCGAAATGCGGCAGGCCGAGCCGATGCTCGACTTGACCCTGTTCAAGATCCCGATGATGGCGCCGTCGCTGCTGGCATCGCTCTTCCAGGGCCTTGCCAACTTCGCGGTGCTCTTCCTGGTGATCATGTACCTGCAAGGGCCACGCGGCCTGACCCCGATCCATGCCTCGCTGCTGCTGATCCCCGGCTACATCGTCGGGTCTGGCGTGGGGCCGCTGGCCGGCCGCGTCGCCGACAAGATCGGCCCGGTCATCCCGGCAACCGTCGGCCTCGGCATCCAGGTCGTCGCGCTGCTGATCTATGCGCAGCTGTCGCTCACCAGCGGGTTGTGGCTGGTCGTGGTCGGCAGCGTGATCAACGGCATCGGGGCGAGCGCGTTCTTCCCGGCCAACAGCGCGGCGGTGATGAAGGCCTCGCCGCCCACGGTGCTCGGCATCTCGTCCGGCATGTTGCGCACGTTCGCGAACATCGGCATGGTCTTCTCGTTTTCCACCGCGATACTGATCGCGTCGCGGTCGATCTCGCGCGGCCTGGCGTTCGCCATCTTTGTCGGGTCGACCAGCCTGCACGGCGCGCTCGCGGTGGCGTTCACCACCGGCTTGCACGCCGCGTTCTACACCTCGATGGCGTTCATGGTGCTGGCCGCCATCCTGTCCGCCGTCCGCGCGAGCTCAGCCATTACGCGCGGGCCAGCCCACCGGCCGGATCCGGGCCGGCAGCCGGGCCGGTGACAGTGCCATGGCAGAGGCGCCGCCGCGTACCCGCATTCGCGTGTCAGCAATCGGTTGCTTGGGGCGACCATAGCGTCCGGATTCCGCCCAAGCGGGCGGTTACTTAGATCTTCATCTAGCCGAAATCCTGGCGCGCCGTCCCGGCCAGCGGATCATCGTGGCCGATACTGGCCGGGGACGAACCAGTCAGGACGGATCATTTAAACAATGCGCAGCAGGCAGTACAACGAGGACGTGCTCACGGCTCCGGTCCGCCGGCCGGTCACCCCGCCGCCGGTCGCCGCCGAGAACGGGCTGGTCGTCGAGGACAGCGCCGGTGACTTCTGCGGCGCCGTGGTCGCATGCGAGAAGGACGCGGTCACCCTTGAGGACCGGCGCGGCAAGCGCCGCGTGTTCCCGCTGACCGGCACGTTCCTGCTCGAAGGCAGACGGGTGACGCTGGTCCGGCCGCCGGCCGGCCAGGGCGCCGGGCCGGGCCGGCCAGCCCGCACCGCGTCCGGATCCGTTGCCGCGCCAGCCAGCCGGGCGAAGGTTGCCAGGGCGAGCCGGATCTACGTGGAGGGAAAGCACGACGCCGAACTGGTGGAGAAGATCTGGGGGGATGACCTGCGGGACGTCGGCATCGTGGTCGAATTCCTGAATGGCATCGACGACCTGCCGGCGATCGTAGCCGAGTTTGCTCCCGATGACAGCCGACGCCTCGGCGTGCTTGTCGACCACATGGTCGATGGCTCGAAGGAGAGCCGCATCGCCGCGCAGGCGGGTTCACCGCACGTGCTCGTCGTCGGCCATCCCTACATCGACGTCTGGGCCGCGGTGAAGCCCTCAGTCGTGGGCATCGGCCGCTGGCCGGACGTACCGCGCGGTACTCCGTGGAAGGAGGGCGTGCTCGCCGCGATTGGCTGGCCGCCCGACACCGCGGCCGGCTGGCGGCGCATCCTGGCCGGCGTCAGGTCCTACGCTGACCTCGAGCCGGCCTTTCTCGGCCGGGTCGAGGAACTGATCGACTTCGTTACCGCGCCCGGCAGCCGGTAGCGCGACCCCTGGGACGGCTGATGACTGAGCAGGCAGAGCTTGCCGCGCTGCGGGATAAGTGCACCCGGTTCGTCAGCGGGCATGGCCGGCCGACGGCTGCGTCGATGCTGGCGACCATCCCGCCGGGCACCGTACTCGACACCTACGGTGAAGGTGGCGTGGTCGCCGACCTGGAGGCCGAGATCAGCCGGATACTGGCCAAGCCGGCGGCGGTGTTCCTGCCATCCGGGGTGATGGCCCAGCAAGCCGTGCTCCGCGTGCATGCCGACGCCCGCCAGCGCCGGACCGTTGTCTTCCATCCAATGTGCCATCTGGAGCAGCACGAGGAGCAGGCCTATCAGCGGCTGCACGGGCTGATCGGCCGGCCGGCCGGCGGCCGGGACCGGCTGATCACGCTGGCCGACCTCACCGCTATCGCCGAGCCGCCGGCCGTGCTGCTGCTGGAATTGCCGCAGCGCGACCTCGGCGGCCAGCAGCCTGCCTGGGATGACCTGGCCGGCCAGGTCAGCTGGGCCCGCGAGCGCGGTGCCGCCGCGCACCTCGACGGCGCGCGGCTGTGGGAGTCGGCCGCGGGATACGGCAGATCCCCGGCCGAGGTCAGCGCCTTGTTCGACACCGTGTACGTGTCGTTCTACAAGGGCATCGGAGCGCTTGCGGGCTGCTGCGTCGCCGGGCCGGAGGACGTGATCGCCGAGGTCCGGGAATGGCGCCGGAGAATGGGCGGCACGCTGTACGGCCTGTGGCCGGCCGCGGCATCGGCGCTGAGTTGCCTTGCCAAGCGGCTGCCGAGCTTCCCCGGCTACCTTGAGCACGCCAGGGCAATTGCCGCCGCGCTCGCATCGGTGCCGTCGGTCACGGTGATCCCGGATCCGCCCCAGGCCCCGATGATGCACCTGCTGCTGACGGCGGACCGCGGCGCTTATGCCAGGGCAGCCAGGCAGCTGGCCACCAGCAGCGGCATCTGGACCTCGCCAGAGCCGATGGCTACCGCCGATCCGAATGTGCAGCGACTCGAGCTGTCGGTGGGCGATGCCACGCTCGCGTTCACGCCGGACGAGATCGCCGGCATCTTCGCCGGCCTTACCGGCTCCTGACCGGCGCTTCCAGCTCCGCCGGGCGCGGTGCGCCCGCCTTGGCCGCAAGGACGCTCAGGACCACGGCGAGCGGCCATAGGGCCTGGTCGACCGCGACGAGCCGCTCGGCCAGGCCGAGTAACGGGCCGTTGAACAGCTCGGCCGTGAACCATGCCAGGAGTCCCAGATTGACAAACACGGCCGGGTAGGCGATCCGGGGCCGGAGGCAGTACGGCGCATCGGGATCCCGGCGGGCCGCCGCGATCGGCCACAGCGCCATCAGGATGACGCAGAGGGACGAGAAGGCCTCGTGCGCCGGCGATCCGCTATGCCGGTGCTGCGGATATGCGGCGATGAGCATGCTGCACACGCCGCCGAGGATCAGCAGGATCCGGCCTGTCTCGGCGGCCGGACGGAGCGCGAGCCCGGTGACGAAGTTGCAGAGGCCGACCCCGAGCAGCGCGGAGGTGATCAGCCAGCGGTAGGGCATTCCCTGCGCCGCGAGCGAGCTGATAGAGCGGGAAACGGCGTCGAAAGGCACCGGCTGCAAATCGGCCGCCACCGTCCAGCCACCGACCAGGAGCACCGGCGCCAGTACCGAGGAAACCACTCCCCACCACGGAACCCGCACCATTCCACCGTAACTCCGTTGCCCGCAATATCGGAGGCTCCCCTCCGGTTCTCCGTCGGTGTCGTCGTAAATCATCCGGTCTCGCCTGGTTTGACGTTGCTGACCACGCTGGCGCGCGGCAACCATCCGCGCCGGAAGCCGTCACCGCGGGCCGGGCGCGAGCACGCGCGGCCGGCAGTGGCATGATCGGGGCATGACCGTTGTGAAGATCAACGCAATAACGGTCCCGGCTGGCAGCGGCGACGAGCTGGCACGCCGGTTCGCCGCCCGGGCGGGAGCCGTCGACAACCAGGACGGTTTCGAAGGGTTCGAACTGCTGCAGCCGACCGACGGGCGCACCACCTGGCTTGTCGTCACCCGGTGGCGGGACGACCAGGCGTTCGATGCATGGGTGACATCACCCGCGTTCGCGCACGGCCACGCGCACGCTGGCGGCCCGCCTGCCGAAGGTCACGGGCAGGACGGGAGCCACGGGCAGGACGGGAGCCACGGGCACGGCCATCCCGCTCAGGCCGGCGGCGGCCCAGCCCGGCCGGTGGCAGTCAGCAGCGAGCTCTGGTCGTTCGAGATAGCCGGCGGCTCGCCCGACCGATAGCCAGCCCGACCGATAGCCAGCACGGGCGCCAGCCAGCACGGGCGCTAGCCGCGCCGGGTAGCCAGCAAGACCGGGATCGTGCGCGCCGTTTTTGCCTGGTATTCCGCGTACGGCGGATACGCGGCCACGGCGCGGTCCCACCACAGCGCCCGCTCGTCGCCGTCGAGCTCGCGGACTTCGGCCGCGAACGGCTCGGGACCGTCCTGCAGCATGACCGCCGTCGGATCCGCCTTCAGGTTGTAGTACCAGACCGGATGGTCGGGCGCCCCGCCCTTGGACGCGACGAGTGCGTATTCGCCGTCGTGCTCCACGCGCATCAGCGCCATCTTGCGGATCTTCCCGGTCTTGTTCCCCCTGGTGGTCACGATCACTACCGGCAGGCCGGTATCGCGCAGGGTATTCGCTCGCTGGCCGCCGGACGCCTCGTACTCCGCGACCTGATCGCGCACCCACTGGGCCGGGCTTGGCTCGTATTCGCCGTCAAGACTCATAACCGAACTTTATGCCCGTTCGAACAGCGCCATCATGGTGGCACCGAGCGACGGCACCACGCCGTGACGGCGGCGGATCATGTCGGCGACCAAACCGGTCCAGCCAGTCTGGTGCGAGGCGCCGAGGCCCGCGCCGGTGTCCCCGTGAAAGTACTCGCTGAAGATCACGTTGTCCTTCCAGGCGGGATCGTCGCGCAGCAGCGCCACTTCCCCGAAGCATGGCCGGTGGCCCTGCGCATCGGGGATGAAGATGGCGATCAGCCGGTCCTGGATGTCCGCGGCTACCTGGCCGAGCGTCCGCTGGCATCCCGAACCGGTCGGGTATTCGACGGTGAACTCGTCGCCGAAGAAGAGCTGGTACCGGTCGAGCACGCTGATCAGCAGGTAATTGACCGGGAACCAGACCGGGCCGCGCCAGTTCGAGTTGCCGCCGAACAGCGGCGTGGTGGACTCGGCCGGCTCGTAATCGATGCTCGCCCGGTAGCCCTCGACATCGATCGTGTAAGGCCGCTCGCGGTGAGCGGCCGAGAGCGCGCGCAGCCCGTGCGGGGAGAGGAACTCTGCCTCGTCGAGCACGACGCTCAGCAGTCGCACAAGCCGGTCGGGCCCGGCCAGGCCGAGCAGCAACCGCTGGTTACCAGGTGAGCCGCGGAGCAGGCCGCTGCCCGCCATCGTCGCGAAGTCCGGCATCTTCTGCTCTGTCAGCAGAGCCGCGAAGCGCTTGCCGACGACCAGTGCGAGATCGAGGGTCTTGTCGTCGACGACGCTCATGGCCAGCGTCGGCAGGATCGCGACGATGGACCGCACCTTCAGCGGTATCTGCTCCCCTGCGGAGGTGATCAGGCGGTCGTAGTACAGCCCGTCCGCCTCGTCCCACAGGCCGCGGTCGTCGAGTGCCTGCTTGATGGCGGCGAAGTGCTCGAGGAACTTCAGCACCACATCGGTTCCCGGCCGCTGCCCGGTGCGGTGCAGGATCTCCGCGATCGTCGCCATCGCCAGCGCATAGAAGGCCATCCAGCCGGTGGCGTCCGCCTGCTCGAGTATTCCGCCGACCGGGAGATGAGACCTGTCGATCGGGCCGATGTTGTCCAGGCCGAGGAAGCCGCCCTCGAACAGGTTGTTGCCCTCGGCGTCCTCGCGGTTCACCCACCAGGTGAAGTTCACCAGCAGCTTGTCGAAGATCCGGCTGAGGAAATGCAGGTCGCGTCCGCCGTCCACGGTGAACACTTCCAGCGCGGCCCACGCCTGGACGGGCGGGTTGACGTCGCCGAAGTCCCACTCGTAGGCGGGCAGGGCGCCGCCGGGATGCTGGAACCATTCCCGGCACAGCAGGATCAGCTGGTACTTGGCGAAGGCGGGATCGACGTGCGCGAGCGCGACGCAGTGGAATGACAGGTCCCAGGCGGCGAACCACGGGTACTCCCACTTGTCCGGCATCGACATGATGTCGAACGCGTCGAAGCTTCGCCAGCGGCAGTTCCGGCCGGTCAGCCGCGAGGCGGGTGGTGGCGGCTGGGCCGGGTCGCCGTCAAGCCAGCGGGTGACGTCGTAGTAGTAGAACTGCTTGCTCCACAGCATCCCGGCGAATGCCTGGCGCATCACGTGCGTCTCGTCGGCGGTAGCCGTTGCCGGGGCAAGCTCGGCGTAGAACTCGTCGGCTTCGGCCCGGCGTTGCGCGACGACGGCGGCGAAGTCAGCGCGCAGCGGGCTGGCGTCGGCAACCGGACGGTCGTTCGAAGCGGGCCGCAGCCGGATCCGCAGCTGCGCGGTAGCGCCGCTGGCCAGGCTCAGCCGGTACCAGAACGCGCACTTGGTGCCGCGCCCTGCCGGGTTGACCGTGGCCGCGCCGGAGATCACGTGGTCGTTGATGCCATCCTTCGGGAACGGGCTAACAGGCGCCTGGCCGAATAGCCGGGCAACGTTGGTCTCGTTCTCGCAGCAGAGCACTGGCGGGACGACTCCGTCTGGTCCGGCAGCCGCCAGGAGTTCCATCGGGCCGGCAAACGGGTGGGCGAGCGTCACCCGCGCCGCGCCCGGCAGGGCGGGAGCCACCGCGAGCTCCGGTTTCGCCGAGCCCTCGGCCCAGGACCAGGTGTTGCGGAACCACGCGGTCGGCAGCACGTGCAGCTCGGCTTCGTCCGGGCCCGCGTTGGTGACCTCGATGGTCATCAGGATGTCGTCCGGCCCGGCCTTGGCATAGCTGACCTCGGTAATCCAGTACCGGCCAGCGTCGAACGCCCCGGTGTCAATCAGCTCGTATTCCGGCTGCTGCCGGTTGCGTGCCGCGTTCCCGGCAATAAGGTCGTCATAGGGGAACTCGCGCTGCGGGTAGTGATAGCGCCACCGGTTCCAGGCGTGGCTCGGCACCGCGTCGAGGTACCACCAGTACTCCTTCACGTCCTCGCCGTGGTTGCCTTGCGCGCCGGTCAGCCCGAACAGCCGCTCCTTGAGCATCGGGTCCTTGCCGTTCCACAGCGCGAGGCCGAGGCACAGCCGCTGCTCGACGTCGCAGAACCCGGCCAGCCCGTCCTCGCCCCACCGGTAGGCGCGCGACCTGGCCGCCTCGTGCGGCAGGTAATCCCAGGCCTCGCCGTCCGGCGAGTAATCCTCGCGGACCGTGCCCCACTGGCGCTCGCTGACGTAAGGCCCCCACCGGTACCAGTCGCCGGCCTGCCGTAGGCCGTCTTCCAGCCGGCCGAATCCGGCTACCCGATCGCTTTCCGCGCCCATCTGCCGCTGTGCCGCCTCTCGCCGGTTGCGCTGGCCACTATAGGGGCGGGCGCTCGCCCGGACCGGAGTAGGCTCGCAAGGCGATGGCCGACGTGATCACCAGCGCAGCGAACCCGCTGGTCAAGCGGGTCCGGTTGCTTGCTGACCGGAAGCACAGGCGGCGCGAGTCGGCGTTCGTCGTGGAAGGCATCCAGCCGGTCTGGCAGGCGGTCGAAGCCGGCTCCGATGTCGAAGCGCTCATCGTGGCACCGGACTTGCTGCGCCATCCCGGCGCGGCCGCCATGGTGGCCGCTCAGGAGGCAGCCGGGGTCCATGTGGCGCGGCTGTCGGGCGAACTGTTCCGCCGGATCTCCGGCCGGGACGGCCCGTCCGGGCTGGCGGCGATCGTGCGCGCCGCGCCGGTGTCGCTGCCCAGCCTGGCGGCCGGGCCGGGTTCGCTGTTCGCGGCACTGCACTGCGCCGGCAATCCCGGCAACGTCGGCACGATCATCCGCACCGCGAGCGCGGCCGGGGCGGACGGCGTGATCCTGATCGGCCCGTCGGCAGACCCCTATGACCCGGTCGCGGTCAAAGCGAGCATGGGCGCGCTGTTCACCGTGCCGGTCGCAGCGGCCGCGACTGAGGCGGAGTTCCTGGCCTGGGCGCGCGGCAGCGGCATCAGGGTCGCGGCCACGTCGGCACGCGGCAGCGTGACCTGCTGGGAGGCTGACCTGCGGCCACCGCTGGCGGTACTGCTCGGCAGCGAGGGGACTGGCCTTCCGGCCGGCTTGCTAGACGCCGCCGACCTTCTGGTGGCCATCCCGATGACCGGTACCGCCGAGTCACTCAATCTCTCGGTTGCCGCCGGAATCCTGCTGTACGAGGTACGGCGGCGCACGGGCGTGCCGGGTTAACCGATGCGGCGGCCTGCCGGGCTGAGCCGGAAGTCGTGCCGGAGGGAGTACCAGGCCTGGCCGGGTGACACGCCGTCCGGCACGGCAGTGCCATCGGGGGCGGTCAGGCCGTCGGCGCTCGGCTCGTGCCGCTCGAAGTCGCGCACCAGGCTCGCCTTGACCGCGAACACCGCGTCGCTGTCCAGGTAGGCGCTGCCGGAGTCGAAGATGTGCGTGGCGACGCTCTGGTAGCCGGGCGCGCTGACGATGACGTGGATGTGCGCGGGCCGCCACGGGTGCCGGCCGGTCGCTGCGAGCAGCCGCCCGACCGGGCCGTCCGCCGGGATCGGGTAGTCGGTGGGCCGGACGCCGAGGAACGCGAAGCTGCCGTCGTGCCTGGTGCGGAACAGCCCGCGCAGGTTGCCTGGCGGCGAGTCCGGGTTCTGCACCGCGTACAGCATGTCATCGGCGTTCTGCCACACGTCCAGGGTCGCGGCGGCGATCGGGTTGCCGTCGACGTCGCTCACCCGTCCGGTAATCCAGGCTGGCTCGCCGGACGGACGCTCCGCGATGGACGCGCCGTAGTCGCGCTCCGGGCTGCCCGGCACGTAGAACGGGCCGAGCACGGTGGACTCGGTGGCCGGGCCTGCCGCGCCCTGCCCGGACGGGCCGGCCAGCAGGTCGACCAGCATCGAGACGCCAAGGGTGTCGGACAGCAGGATGAACTCCTGCCGCTGGTCACCGGAAATCTGGCCGGTCGCGGTGAGGAACCGGATCGCGGCGAGCCACTCGTCCCGGGTCAGCCCCACCTCGGCCACGAAACCGTGCAGGTAGCGCACCAGCGCCGTGATGATGCGGCGCAGCCGTGGATCGGGCGTTGCCGCAAGCCGCGTCAGCACGCTCTGGGTCAGTTCGGCGGCAGTCACCGGCTCGGCTGCCGGACCGGCGGCGCGTTCGCCGTTACCGCCATGACCGGCACCAGCAGCACCGCCCGGGATGCCCTGCGGTGGCGGTGGCGGTGGCGGTGGCGGTGGCGGTGACGGTGAGGGAGACGGTGACGGTGACGGTGACGGGCGGAGGCCGTGCCAGGCGGCGGTCACCAGGGCAAGCGCGTCCGCCCGGGAGACGGGGCGCGGGCTGGCTAGATCGCGCTCGGCGAGCGCGTCCGCGATGGCCGGCAGGCTGCCGGACGGCAGCCCGAGAGCGCGCAGGCCGGCCGGCGTCCCGGCGCTCGCGGCGAGATCCCAGATTGCGCCCGGCACGTCGGCTGGCGATGTGCCGAGCGCTTGCGCGAGCAGGGCTAGCTCGGACCCCAGCGCGGGCGCGAGAAACGCCACAACCTGCGGCAGCACGACCGCATGCGTCGGCGCGTGCGGCAGCGAGGCAAAGCCGCCGAGCAGGTGGCACAGGGTATGGTGCAAAGCGCCGCCGACGGTGCCGAACGCGCGGCCGGCCAGGCAGGACGCCCACAGCAGCGCGCGCACCGCGTCCTGATCGGGTGCCGAGGACGCCGCCGGCAGCCAGGCCGCGATCAGCCGCGCGCCGTCCAGAGCGGACAAGCTGGTCAGCGGGTCCGCACCCGGCGCGTACAGTGCTTCGACGCAGTGCGCGAGCGCGTTCATGCCGCTCGGCCCGGCAACCGCGGCCGGCAGGCCGGCCAGCAGCAGCGGGTCGTAAATGACGGTGCGGGGCAGTACCCGGATATCCCGGCCGGTTCGCTTGACCCCGCCGTCAGTGCGACCCCAGACCGGCGTCATCTCGGATCCGGCATAGGTCGTGGGAACGGCCAGCACCGGCCGCATCGTCGCCAGCGCGCAGACCTTGGCCAGCCCGGTAGCGCTGCCGCCGCCGATGCTGACGATCGCGTCCGCCCGCACTCGCCGCGCTTCGCCGGCCACCGCCGCGGCCAGTTCGCCCGGCACATGCTGCCGGACGTCACCGAAGCGGCCAGCGAGACGGTCGGCCAGCAGCCCGGCGGCGCGGTCGGATGCCACGCCCGGCCGGCCGATGAGCAGCACGCGCTGAGCGCCGAGTACCGCGGCCTCGTCCGCGAGCCGGCCGAGCGCGCCGTCGGCGAAGACGACCCGCTGGCCGAGCCAGTTCGCGGTGAAACCCGCTGGTGCCGGCGTCATGACCATGGTTGTGACCTTTCCGGATAGCGCAGGATGCAGTCTCCTCGATCCCGACGATAACGGCGCCGCCGGCCAAGGAGAACTCGCCTCGGCGCCTTCGTGGCCGGCCGGGCTCTAGACCGGACCGGGTTCTGATTGGCAGGATCGGATAGCTTGCTGAGCGCGAAGTAACCAGAGCGGAGCGATACATGGGCGGACTGCAGGTCGAAGTAGAGGCGGCTGAGGCCGGATTCGATCAGAAGCGGCTGGAGCGGATCGACAAGCACTTCGCGAGATACGTCGACGAGCGCAAGCTGGCGGGCTGGCTGATCACGGTCGCCCGGCACGGCAAGCTCGCGCACGTTTCCTGCCGCGGGCAGCGGGACATCGAGGCCGGCCTGCCGGTCGAGCCTGACAGCCTATGGCGGATCTACTCGATGACCAAGCCGATCACCTCGGTCGCGGCCATGATGCTGTACGAGGAAGGCGGCTTCGAGCTGACCGACCCGGTGTACCGGTACATCCCGTCGTTCCGTGACGTGCGGGTGTTCGCCGGGGGCAGCGACATCAGTTACAAGACGGTGCCGGCGACCGAGCCGATCCGCATCTGGCACCTGCTGAGCCACACCTCCGGCCTGACCTACGGCTTCATGCGCAATCATCCCGTGGACGCGATCTACCGGGCGCGTGGTTTCGAGTGGGGATCGCCGCGGGGCGCCGACCTCGCCGCCATCTGCGACCAGTTCGCGTCGATGCCGCTGCTCTTCCAGCCGGGCACCGAATGGAGCTATTCGGTCGCTACCGACGTTCTCGGCAGGGTAGTCGAGGTCGTCTCCGGGCAGCGGCTGGATGAGTTCTTCGCCAGCCGGATCTTCGGCCCGCTCGGCATGACCGACTCGGCTTTCTATGCCGGCCCTGACGACAAGTCCCGGCTGGCCGCGCTGTACACCCGGAGCCCGGAAGACGGAACGGCAACCCGGATGGACGCGATGGGGAACGCGGCGCTGAAGCAGCCGGCTTACCACAGCGGCGGCGGCGGGCTAGTGTCGTCGGCCGGGGACTACCACCGGTTCACTCAGATGCTGCTGCACCGGCCGGACAGCCCGGCGGGCGAACTGGACGGCGTCCGGCTGCTCAGCCCGCGCACGGTCGCTTACATGGCCAGCAATCACCTGCCCGGCGGCGCGGACCTGGAGACCTTCGGGCGGCCGCTGTACGCCGAGACGGCGTTCGCCGGGGTCGGCTTCGGCCTGGGCTTCGCTGTCGTGGTCGACCCGCTGGCGACCAAGTCGCTCGGCTCGGCTGGCGAGTTCAACTGGGGCGGCGCGGCGTCGACCACGTTCTGGGTGGACCCCGCCGAGCAGCTGACGGCCACCTTCTTCACCCAGCTGATGCCATCGAGCGCCTACTCCATCCGGCCGCAGCTCCGGCAACTGGTCTACCAGGCGCTGGTCGGCTGACCGTAACTCAGGAGCCGCGGGTCCGGCGGTGACTGTGCGGCCTGCCGGGCACGGACGTCCCGGCCGGGCTGTGCGTGTCATCGCGGCGGCCGGCCTGCCCCGCGGCGGTTGCCGCACCCGGCACGGCGGCGGCAGCAGCGCCGTCGGCTTCGTCGGCTCGCCGCTCCTTGCGGAGTTCACGCGCCTTGTGCGCGATGAGGCCGGCTAGCACCAGCAGTATCAGCACCACGAGCGCGTCGCTAGCGTGCGAGAAGTTCTTCGACACCTTGTCCCAGTCACTGCCGAACTCGTAGCCCAGCGCGGACAGGGCAACGACATAGGCAAGCGTGCCGAGCACGTTGAAGGCCTCGAACGGGAGGACAGGCACCTCCATGAAGCCGGCTGCCAGGCCGGTGAAGGCGCGCACCAGCGGGAGGATCCTGCCGAGGGCGACGGCCCAGGAACCTCGCCCGGCGAAGAACCGCTCGGCCCGCTCGACGTCTTTCCTGGTCATCAGCAGGTACTTGCGGAAGCGCTCGACTGCGCCACGCCCGCCGAGCCGCCCTAGGCCGTAGCCGGCCGAGGAGCCTGCCAGCTCGCCGATCGTGCCGATGATGATTACCAGCGCCAGGCTGAGGTGTCCCTGATAGGCCAGCACGCCCGCGAACCCGAACGTGAGCTCGGATGAGATCGGGATGCAGCATGCCTGCAGGACGGCAAAGACAATCAGTGCCCAGTAACCGGCATCGGCCAGGAAGGTCGTCATGGACACAGTTTCTACAGCATCAACGGTGGTGAGCGGGACGTTGCCGCCAGGTCCGCAGGCGATCGGGTGCGGTCAGCCGGGCAGCCGGGTACCGGTCAGGGCTTCGGTGTCCGGTGCTGTGGCCTGCCCCCGAGGCCCGCGGCGGGAAGATGCCTCCCGGCGGAGCCCGGCCAGCGCCGCCAGCGCAGCGATCGCGACCGCCGTCCACGGGACGACGTCGCCGATCTGGTCGAACGGCGTCCGGTACCACGCGGGCGGCAGGTCGAGGTGGACCAGGAGCACGCCACGGTAGCCCGTCCCGGCCCAGGCCAGAGTCCGGCCGCGGGCGTCGAACGCCGCCGAGTCGCCGGTCAGCGCCGCCTGGACGACTGGCCTGCCGGTCTCGGCGGCGCGCACCGCGCTGAGCGCGGCGTGCTGGGCCGGCTCCCAGCTGTTCTGGAAGGTGGAATCGGACGTCTGGTAGATGATCACCCGTGCGCCGCGATCGGCATCCACCCTCGACATGTCCGGGAACGCGGATTCAAAGCAGATCAGTACGCCGACCGTCAGCGGGCGGCCGTCAGGCAGGGTCAGGTGCAGGACGTGCGCGCCAGTGCCTGGCACCACGTTCCTGGGCGCAGCACGGCTGATCTTGGTGAGCCAGCCGAGTACCGACCGGAACGGGATGTACTCGCCAAACGGGACCAGCCGCGTCTTGACGTAGCTGCCCTTGATTCCGGTTGCGCTGATCAGGGTGGCCTGCTTGGACTGGGCGCCGGCCGGGTTCAGCGCGTCCTGGTCGACCAGGACCTCGGCTCCGGCTTTAGCCGACAGGTGCTCGATGGACCTCAGCAGGACCGGATGGGTGGGCAGGTCGTAGCCGACGCTGCTCTCGCCCCAGACGAACAGGCCGGCCCGGCCGGCCCGGCTGGCCGTAAGCTGCTCGTTCCGCCGCAGTCGTAGCACGGCATTGCTGGTCAGGCCTGGCTGGACCAGCGCGATCGTCAGCGGCTGCCCAGCGGGCACCGGAGCGGCCAGCGCGAGGGCTACCGGGCCGGCCGCGACGGCGGCCAGCGCGGCCGCGAGACCGCCCAGCCGGACGGCTGACCGCTTTGCCGCCAGCGCTATCAGCACAGCGGTGTTCGACGCCACCAGGGCGAAGCTGATCAGCCATACGCCCCCGACCGCGGCGAGGGCGAGAACCGCCGGGTGCTGCCACTGGCTGGCGCCGAAAACCGCCCACGGGCCGCCGAGACCCTGCCAGGACCTGATCCACTCGGTGGTGAGCCAGCAGCTTGGCACCACCGCGAACGCCGCCGCGGCGCGGGCGGCGGTGACCGGGGGACGCAGGAATGACCAGGTAGCGACTCCGACCGCGGTCCACAGGCAGCCCATGACGACCGCTACCAGCAGCAGTGCCGGGCCGATATTGGGCGCCAGCCAGTACATCGCGGCGAGCAGGTAGCCGGCCCCGAACCACCAGCCGCGGACCGCCGCCTCCCGCCTGGTCGGCGCCGCGCGCATCAGCGCGAGGCCCGGCACCAGCCCGACCCAGGCCAGGTATTCGAGGTTCGCTGCGGGGAACGCCAGCACCGGAATGCCCCCGGTCAGCAATATGGCATACCGGCTAGGCTGTCGCAGGCTGCGCGGGATTCGCACGTTTCCCTATTCTGCTGGCCGGGCCCGTGATCGGCGACCGCGGCGGCGCCGGATTTCGCTGGCGATGACCCAGCCGAGCACGGCAACCGTGCCCCACGCGATCAGTGCCTCGGGCCACCCGCCGAGCCGGCCTGCCAGCGTCGTCGAGGTGCGCAGCGGCACCCTGGCCTCGATCTCCGCCTGAGTCCAGGTGCGGGTGCTCACCAGCAGCCGGCCGTCCGGCGCGATGATCGCGCTGATGCCCGTGGTCGAGGCGACCACGACGGCGCGGTTGTACTCGATGGCCCGGATCCGGGCCATGGCCAGTTGCTGCAGCGTCTCCCCGGTCTGCCCGTCGATCTCGAAGGTCGCGTCGTTCGTCTGCACCGCCAGCAGATTCGCGCCCGCGGCGATCTCGGAGGAGACCAGGCCGTCGAATCCCACCTCATAGCAGATGACGTCGCCCAGCCTGACTTTGCCGAGGTGGAACACGACAGCACGGTGGCCGGGGGTGAAGTTGACCGGCTGCAGCGTTGACGGCAGCGTCGTGATCTCGCTGATCAGGCTCCGGAACGGGATGACCTCCCCGAACGGCACCAGCCGGCGCTTGATGTAGACCGCCACCGGGCCCTTGCCGGGAAGCCAGAGCTGACCAGCATTCCGGACCGGATTCTGCAGCACAGCGCCAACCAGGACGGGACGATCGATAGCCGCCACGGCAGCGGCAATCGTGTCGTAGACGAACGGGTCGTAGGCAGGATCCAGGTCCGTCGAGTTCTCCGGCCAGATCACCACGTCGGGTGCCGGGGCCGCGCCGCTTTTCACCCGCGCCGCGAGCTTCAGGGTCGCCGCCGCATGGTTCTGCGTGACAGTAGTGGCCCGCAGCAGGTCCGGCAGGTTCCTGGCGTGCGGGACATTGCCCTGGATGGCGGCAACGGTTGCGGTCGGCTCTCCCGCCGTCGCCTGGTCGGCGGGCAGCAGGGCGCCCGCGCAGGCCAGCGCCGCGCTGGCGGCGAATGCCGCGGCCGGCCAGAGCCTTGCCCTGGCCCAGGACTGGCCGCGCTGCCTGACGGCCGGCCGGCCGATCAGCACGAAGGCCAGGCAGCCGCCGGCGAGGGCGATCAGGAAGGACAGGAATGGCGGTCCGGCGATCGCGACCCATCGGACCGTGGGCGCCGTTGCCTGGCTCATCACCAGCCGTCCCCACGGGAAGCCGCCCCATGGCCACCGGTCGCGCACGGCCTCGGCCATCACCCACCACCCGGCCACTGCCACCGGCCAGGCTCGCAGCCGCAGCAGCAGCCATAGCCCGACGGCCAGCACTGCGAAGATCAGCGACTCTGCGACGGCTAGCCCGGTCCAGGCGTACCAGGCGACGTTAACCACCCAGGACAGCAGCGGGAAGAAGAAGGCCAGGCCGAACACGAGGCTTGCGGTGACCGCTACCCTGGCTCGCTGCTGCCACAGCGCCACGGTGAGCAGGGCCGGCCCGACGACCGCCAGCGGCCAGATCCCGGCCGGAGGGAACGCGGCGGCGAGCGCGAGCCCGCCAGCAAGCGCGGTCAGCAGCGCCAGCGACGCGCGCAGCCGCACTCCCGGCTGCGGCCGAGCGGTTACGGCAACCGTCGGCGCGGTCGGCGCCGAGTTCAGCAGCCGCACGGTTCCTCCGCGGACGAACGCCTCGTTCCGGTCCGAGTGAATTGCCCTGTGCATGCGAGCGTATCCGGGCCAGGTACCACTGCAACCCGCCGGTCGTGGCGGCGGCTAGGCTCGCCCCGCAATTGCGTTCAAGACGTCCGGGCGGAGCAGGCGGCAGCCTTGGGGACGACGCCGAACCCGGCGAGCCTGGTCCGGTGGATGGTTCCCGGATATGGATGCCAGGCCTGCCTGGTCCGGGATGAAGGAGGAACGGTGAGCCGCCGCGGCTGGTGGTTGTTCGCAGCGATGGGCGTGATCTGGGGTATCCCGTACCTGCTGATCAAGGTGGCCGACGGCGGAGTGTCACCGCCGGTGCTGGTACTCGCCAGGGTCAGCATCGGGGCCGCGCTGCTGCTGCCGGTCGCGATCCGCAGGCGCGAGCTCGCGCCGGTGCTGTCCCGGTGGCGGTGGGTCGCGCTGTTCGCGCTGGTGGAGATCATTACGCCGTGGCTGCTGCTGTCGGAGGCGGAGACCCGGCTCTCGAGCTCGCTGAGTGGCCTGCTGATCGCATCCGTGCCGATCCTGGTCGCGGTCTTCGGACGGCTTACCGGCGGACAGGACCGGCTTAACGCGGTCAGATGGGCGGGCCTCCTGGTCGGCCTCGCCGGCGTCGCGCTGCTGGTCGTGGGTGGTGGTGCGCATGGCGACGCGGGACAGGTCGCGGAAGTGCTACTGGTGGCTGTCTGCTATGCGACCGGGCCGCTGGTGGTTGCGCGCAAGCTCAGCGACCTGCCCTCGCTCGGGGTGACGGCGGCTTCCCTCACCCTCGCCGCGGTGGTCTACGCACCCATCGCCGCGCTCACCTGGCCGTCGGCCACGCCGGCGCCGAAGGTGCTCGCCGCACTGGCCGGCCTCGCCGTGATCTGCACAGCGTTGGCGTTCCTCGGCTTCTTTGCGCTGATCGCCGAGGCTGGCCCAGCCCGCGCCTCGGTCATCACCTATGTCAACCCGGCAGTTGCGGTAGTGCTCGGCGTGCTGGTACTCGGCGAGCGACTGACGGTGGCCATGGGCGTGGCCTTCGCGGCCATTCTCGGCGGATCGGTGCTGGCGACCAGGACCGGCCGCCCGGCGGCGGGTTATCGGAGCGCGCGCCGCGAGTCACCCGGCTAGACTCGCGCGGGTGATCGACCTCAAGGCCGCCAGGCAAGATCCGCAGACTTACCGTGCCGCCCTGGCCAGGCGCGGCGCGGCCGATGACTTTGACGCCCTGCTTGCCGCCGACGCGAGCTGGCGGTCCCTTACCGAGCGCGCGGAGGCGTTGCGCGCGGCACAGCGAAGCTCGTCGAAGGGCAAGCCGACGCCCGAGCAGATCGAGCAGCTGCGGGCGCTCAAGGAGGAACTCGACCAGGCCCAGGAGGAACTCGGTGCGGCCGCTCGGCGGCGTGATGAGCTGCTGGCCCGGATCCCCAACCTGCCCGATCCCACCGCGGCCGACGGCATGGACGAGGAGGATGCCCAGCTCGTCAGGACCTGTGGGGAGCGGCCGGATTTCAAGTTCGAGCCGAAGGACTCCACCGAGATCGCCTCAGCTCGCGGCTGGATCGACATGGCGCGCGGGGCACGGCTGAGCGGGTCGCGGTTCGCCTACCGGATCGGTGATGTCGCGCTCACCGAGATGGCCCTGTACCGGTCCGTCATCGACAAGCTGGCCGGTCGCGGCTTCCTGCTCGTGCTGCCGCCGATCCTGGTGAACGAGCGGGCCATGTACGGCACCGGCTTCCTGCCCACCGAGGAGTCGAACCTCTACCACCTGGAGCACGACGACCTGTATCTGACCGGGACCTCTGAGGTCGCGCTGGCCGGGATCCACGCCGACGAGCGGCTGGAGGAAGCGGATCTGCCGGCCAGGTACACCGCGTTCACCACGAATTTCCGCCGGGAGGCCGGCGCGGCCGGCAAGGACACCAGGGGCATGTTCCGCGTGCACCAGTTCGACAAGGTCGAGATGTTCGTCTACAGCCTGCCCGAGAACTCGCGGGAGGTCCATGACGAGCTGCTGGCCCTGGAAGAAGAAATCGCGCAGGAACTGGGCCTGCCGTACCGGGTGATGAACATTGCCGTCGGTGACCTCGGCGCGCCCGCCGCCAAGAAGTACGACATCGAGGCATGGTTCCCGGTGCAGCAGCGGTACCGCGAGATCACCTCGTGCTCGAACACCACTGATTACCAGGCGCGGCGGCTGAACATCCGGTTCCGCCGGGACGGCAAGCTGGCGTACGTGCACACGCTGAACGGCACTGGGGCCACCGCACGGGCGCTGTTGTCGATCATGGAAAACTTCCAGGACGAGGACGGCACCGTGACCGTGCCCGAGGTGCTCCGGCGGTTTGGCGCGCCGGCGACTATCGGCACGCCGCCAGCCGGCTGAGCCGGGTTCACGCCCCTCCGGCGGCCCCGCCCGTGGCACCGGAACCGGCCCCGCCCGTGCCACCGGAACCGCCAGCGGTCACGGTCGCCGACCCGGTCAGCCGGGCCAGCAGCGCAGTGCCAACCGGCACGCCGAGGCCGGAGCAGGCATCCCAGCCCGGCCCGGCCTGATAGGCGCCGTTGCTGCCGTTGGTGATGTCGCGCAGCCCGGCGACCGGCTGACCTGGCTCGACGCCTGCGTACAGGGCTGGCTGCAGCAGACCGAGCCGATTCCCGCGTGCCTGCACCAGCCGTGCGGCGAGGGCGGCACACAGCGGCGCGACCGCGCTGGTACCGCCGATCACCGTCTGCTGCCCGTCGACCAGCACCTGATAGCCGGTCGCCGGGTCGGCGTTGCCGGCCACATCGGGCACACCCCGGCCGGGTTTGCCAGCCGGACTGGCCGGAATGCCCGCGTTCGCCTGCCAGGCTGGCAGGCCGAATGCCTGGCTGACCCCGCCCCCGGTCGCGCCGCCCTGGCTGCCGTCGTTCCAGACGGTTTCCGAGGTCACGGTTCCGGTCGCCGGGTCCGCTTGCAGGCTGGTGCCGCCGCAGGCGAGCGCATGCGGGCTGGAGGCGGGGAAGTCGGTGTGCGGCTGGCCGTCGCTGACCCCGTCGCTGCTGCCGTTGTCGCCGGCCGCCACGGTGATCGTTACGCCGAGCGCCACCCCGTCCGCGATGGCTGCGTCCAGGGCCGTCATCGACTGCGCGGTCCATGAGCTTTCCGGCCCGCCCCAGCTGATGCTGACCGCCGCGGGAGTCGGCTGGGCCTGAACGGCAGTGGTGACGGCGTTCAGGAAGCCCTGATCGGTGTTCGGGGCGAAGTAGACAAGTTGCTTCGCGCCGGGGGCCACCGAGCCGGCGACCTCGATGTCGAGCAGGACCTCGCCGTCGGCGCCCTGCGGTGCCTGGTCCGGCACGTTACTGGCGCCATCCACGCCGACCGCCGTGACCGAGGGGACGGTGATACCCAGACTGCCGAAGTAGCTATCCAGGTCGGCGGCGGCGAAGCCGCCGCCGAGCTCGATGATCGCGATCGTCTGGCCGGTGCCGTCGGTGCCTGCCGGGAACTGGTAGATATCGGCCACTTGCGGCGGGGTGTAGGACGCCTGGGCGACTTCCGGCTTCACCAGCCGGAAGTGCGGGCGGGCCTGCGGCCGGGTATCGAAGCCGAGTACCGCCACGATGACGCCGTCCAGTTCCGCCGGGATCTGCAGGCTGCCGCTGCGGTAGCGGTGGGTGACGAGTTCGCCGTGCGGTCCGGGGCTGGAGACCACGCTGAGCTCGGTGCCGAAGGCGCGGGCTAGCGCCCCTGCTGGCCCGGCGATGGTAAGCCGGCGCGACCCGGGGTCCCGCGACACCACCTGTATCGCCGGCTCGTGGCTCGTCAGGACACTGGCGACCAGTTCATGGTCGGCAGGATCCGAGCCATAGCGCTCGCGCAGTTCGCTGCGTGACAGGCGGGCAGGCGCGCCGTCGTCATCGCCCGGCAGGCTGGCCGCCCGCCGCGTCACCACTGTCAGTTCGATTCGCTCCTGCGGGTCCACCAGCCCTACCGGAGTAGCATCGGGAAGTTGCTCACGGTGGCTTCCGGACAGCGAAACAAACGAGCTTGCGGCCATTGCGCCGGCCCTTTCTCTCGGTCAGCGCTGCCGTTGGCCGACAGCCATCCGAATGGCCGGCCAATGCTCGCTGACGGTGCATATCCCGTCGCCTCACAATAAACCTCGCGGTCTCGCCGCAGGTGGTGCCAGTGCCGCAATTTATCGCGCCGGCCGGGCTGCCTGGCCAGCCTCGTCGCGCCGGGCCGCTACTTGCAGCACGGCGCCCCAGTGGCGCCGGACCTTGCCGTCGGGCCTGGCCGCAAGGCGGCGGCGGATTTCCCCGTAGAGCCGGTCACGCTGCCAGTCGGCCATGGCTATGTGGCCGGAGAAAGTCTCGAGCAGCGCTATGTACTCCGGCGCGGTGTAGCGGATCTCCCAGTCGAAATGCCGTTCAAAAGTGACGGTGAACAGGCCGCTGCCGTCGATCGCCGCGCGGTGGCCGGGCAGTTCGCCGGGCGCGAAGTACCAGGTGCCGGCCGGCATTCCCTCGCCGATCTCGTCGTAGACCTCCTGAAGTTCACGGAAGAACGGATCGCCGTCCGCGGGAAAGACATGACTGGCTTCCCAGACAGCCAGGTGGCCGCCCGGCCGCAGCCAGCGCCAGGCGAGCCGGTACCCGACGGCTGGATCGATCCAGTGCCAGGCGGTCGCCGCGAACACTAGGTCGAAGCGCTCGGGTCCGGACGGCTGCCAGTCCTCGAAGGCCTGTCCGACCACCTGCACGAACGGGTACCTGGCAAGGTTGCGCCGTGCCGTGGCGGCAAGACTGGGCCCGGGCTCCAGGCAGGTAATGGCGAAACCGCGGTCGGCGAGCGGGATCGATGCCTTGCCGGTCCCGCTGCCGACCTCGAGCAGGCGGTCGCCGGGCTGGAGCCCGGCCGCGGAGATCAGGGCGGCATAGAGGCCGTCGGGGTAGTCCGGCCGGGCGCTGTGATACCGATCGGCGACGGTGTCGAAGGTGACCTTAAGCCGGTCCCGGTCTTCCTGCCTGCGCTCAGCCACAGCGGTGCTACCTGGTTAGCCGTGCTCGGCCGGGGCCGCCGGGCCCGACCGGGGTGCGCGGGGCCGCTTGCGCGGGGCTGCGGCCGCGACGTTGGAGCGGTCCCGGCGCGCGGCCGCCAGGTCGAGAGCGAGTGCGACGACCAGCGTGACGCCGATGCCCATCGCGGCGCCGCCGATAGTGTCGGTGAAGTAGTGCCACCTGGCCGCTACCAGGCCGAGGGCCACGAGCCCGCCGAAGCCGACCGAGAGCACGGCCAGGACGACGCGCATCGACCTCGGGGTCGTCCTGGCCGGCGGCTCGACCAGCAGCATCACGACGCACGTGATCAGCGCGAAGGTGGCCGTTGTGTGCCCGCTCGGGAAGCTCAGGAAGCCGAGGTAAATGCGGTGGATGACGTGCTTGAGCAGTTCGGTGCTGCCGGAGGCCGCCGGGACGGCGAGCGCGAGCATGATCGCTCCGGTGTACCGGCGCAAGGCCAGGCAGCAGTAGCACAGCACCGCCGTGGCCACCCCGACCGGAACCGGACCGGCCGCCGGTGCCAGCGGCGCGAGCCCGCGCCGGTGCGGCCAGACCGCGCTGAAGACCGCCTTGTCCAGGGCATCGGGGGACCCGCCGTGGTAGAACAGTGCGCCGAGCACGGCGACGGTGATCCCGCACGCCGTCACGAGGGCCACTGCGGCCGGCCGGTACCGAGGCGGTATGAGCCGCTGCCGGACGCGCCGGCCCGGCCCGGTCCGAGCTAGCCCGGTCCGAGCTAGCCCGGTCCGAGCTAGCCGACTCGGGGCTGGCCGACTCCGAGCTGGCACGGTCACTGCCCGGCCTCCCGCTACTCAGTCCCGTCCGGCTGATCAGCGTACCCCGTCGTGCTGGCCGGGTCGCGGCGGTTCAGCCCAGCTCGCCAGCTCCCTCGCTGGCCGGCGCCGACTGCAGCCGCGCGGTCCACTTCTCCTCGATGTGGCCAAAGCGCCAGACCAGGACGGCAGTCACCCAGGTAATGATGAACAGCCCGACGATCGCGAAACCGGCTGTGTTGATATTGAAGCTGTACATAAAGCCCCAGAAGCCGCCGGTCCGGCTGATTCCCTTGATCTCGTACGGGATCAGGCTGAGCGTCTCGATGCCGCCGATGAGGAAGCAGATCGCTACCGAAAGGCCGGTGATGGCGAGGTTGTAGTAGACCTTACGGACCGGGTTGAAAAACGCCCAGCCGTAAGCCAGGTTCATGAACATTCCGTCGCTGGTGTCCATCAGGCTCATGCCTGCGGTGAATAGTATCGGGAGGCATATAATCGCGTACCAGGGCAGATGCTCCGCTGCCAGGAAAGCGGTGGTGCCGAGTAGCAGCACCTCGGTTGCGGTGTCGAAGCCCATCCCGAAGACTACTCCGACCGGGTACATCTTCCATTCTTTGTCGATGGCCTTCATCCAGCGGCCGAAGAAGCGATAGAAGAATCCGCGGTTGGCCAGTTGCCGCTCAAGCTCGGCCTCGTCGTAGCTTCCGCGTCGCATGGACCGGAACACCCGCACGATGCCGGCCAGTATGACCAGATTAAGCGTGCCTATGAGGAACAGGAAGCAGGCCGACACCAGCGTCCCGAAAAGGCCGCCAAATCTTTCCAGTCCTGATCCGTTGTGCGATACCGCGGCGAAAACCGTCTTCTCGGCGACGATAATACCCACGCCCATCGCAACCACGATCGTGGAGTGACCGAGGGAGAAGAAGTAGCCGAAGCAGAACGGCCGTGGCTTGCCGGTTCCCTGCCGCTCAGTCATGACCTTGCGGGTGGTGTTGTCGATAGCGGAAATGTGGTCGGCGTCGAAAGCGTGCCGCAGCCCGAGGGTGTAGGCGAGCACGCTCAGTCCGGCGCCGAAGCCCTTGTAGTGGGCGGGCACCACGAATGCGAGGAAGACGAAGAATCCCATCGCGTGCAACGCCGCGATCGAGGCGTACATCGCGATCACCCGGCGGCGCTCGACCGGTGTCATCGCAGCGAACGAGCGGCGGATCATCTGGCCCATGCCGGGGCGTGGCGCCTTGGTCAGAGTCGTCACGTCCCGCACGCTAGTCTAATTGCGAATTACTTGCAAGTACGTCTCAGGTGCATAGCGGGCCGCGGGCCGTTGCCTGCCCGGCGGCTAGGCAGGCTCCTAGGGTAGACACAGCCACGGTGCCCAGCGCAGGGAGAAGAAAATGACCTCGTTCCGGACGGCCGGTGCCGGTCAGCATGGTGCCGGCCAGCATGGTGCCGGCCAGCATGGGGACTCGGCAGTCGGCGATCTGCTCGTTACCGTCGGAGCCGGTCCGCTGACGGCGGCCGAGGTGGTCGCGGTCGCCCGCGGCGGAGCCGGGGTCCGGATTGCCGCGGAGGCGCTGGCAGCAGTCCGGCGGGGCCGCGAGATCATTGACGCGCTCGCTCATGACGTCGAGCCGCACTATGGCGTCTCGACTGGTTTCGGCGCGCTGGCCACCCGGCACATCCCGCCCGACCTGCGCGCGCAGTTGCAGGCCGGCCTCATCCGGAGCCACGCCGCGGGCTCGGGGCCGCCGGTCGAGACCGAGGTAGTCCGGGCGCTCATGCTGCTCCGGCTGGCCACCCTGGCCACCGGCCGGACCGGGGTGCGCGAGGTCACTGTGCAGGCCTACGCTGCGTTGCTGAACTCGGGCTTCACCCCGGTAGTGCCTGAGTACGGCAGTCTCGGCTGCTCGGGCGACCTGGCGCCGCTGGCCCATTGCGCGCTGGCGATCACCGGGCAGGGCGTGGTCACCGACGCCGCCGGTCGCGAGCACCCGGCGGCTGAGGCGCTCGCCACGGCCGGGATCGTGCCGGTCGAACTGCGGGAGAAGGAAGGCCTCGCGCTGATCAACGGCACCGACGGCATGCTGGGCATGCTGGTGCTGGCCATCGCCGACCTGCGCGACCTGCTGCGGATCGCCGACATCACCGCCGCGATGAGCGTCGAGGGCCTGCTCGGAACGGACGCCGTGTTCGCCGAGGACCTGCAGGCGCTGCGCCCCCATCCGGGCCAGGCGGCGGCGGCGGCGAACATGCGCGCGCTGCTCGCCGGCAGCGCGATCATGGCCAGCCACCGGGGCCCGGAGTGCACCAGGGTGCAGGACGCGTACTCGCTGCGGTGTGCTCCGCAAGTCGCCGGGGCTGCCAGGGACACCGCCGACCACGCCGCGCTGGTGGCCGGCCGCGAGCTCGCCTCGGCTATCGACAACCCGGTCATCACCCTGGATGGCCGGGTGGAGTCCAACGGCAACTTCCACGGCGCGCCGCTGGCCTACGTGCTGGATTTCCTCGCGATCGCGGCCGCCGACGTGGCGAGCATGGCGGAGCGCCGGACCGACCGGTTCCTCGACGTTTCCCGCAGCCAGGGCCTCAGCCCGTTCCTGGCGGCGGATCCCGGCGTGGACTCTGGCTACATGATCGCGCAGTACACCCAGGCCGCCATCGTGTCCGAACTGAAGCGGCTCGCCGCGCCGGCCAGCGTGGACTCGATCCCGAGCTCGGCCATGCAGGAAGATCACGTCTCGATGGGCTGGTCGGCGGCCAGGAAGCTGCGCCGGTCGCTGGATGGCCTGCGGCGCGTGCTGGCGATCGAGTTGCTGACCGCCGCGCGCGGTATCGAACTGCGGGCGCCGCTGGCGCCCGCGCCTGCCACCGCGGCCGTCCTGGCCGGGCTGCGCGAGGTCGCGCCCGGCCCCGGACCAGACCGCTACCTGGCCCCCGAGATCGAGGCCGCAATCGGTTACGTCGCGGACGGCCGTGCCCTGCGCGCGGCCGAGACAGTTACCGGCCCACTGCAGTAGGCGTGCTCGCTGCCGCTCGGCCCAGTCTGCACAAATGGGTGCCGACTTGGTGGGCCTGGGGCACCAGTAAATCGGCACCCACGGACGGCTGACGCCAGGCACTGGCGCGCCCGGTCAGATGACCGGCGGGCGGCCTGCCGTGGTCATCCGCCACACGGCCCGCATCGAGATCGGCCGCCGCTGGCCGGGGTCGGTGCGCCAGCCCTCGGCGAAGCCGGCGAGCCAGGTCTTCAGCGCGCCGGGGTTCCGCCGTTCCCTGATGATCGTCAGCGCCGTCCAATCCAGCAAGTAGGCGAACGCCAGCGGCCACGGCAGATTGCGCCGGGCGAGCAGTACCCGGTTCCGGCCGTCGTAGCGGTACCAGATGTCGTGCCGCTTGTTCGACACCGGCGGGTGACACATCCGGGCCTCTGCGTCGTACTCGAGGGTGTAGCCGCGTTCGATGAGCTGCCAGGCGAGGTCGGTTTCCTCGTGCGCGAAGAAGAAGAGGGCCGGCAGCCCGCCAGCTTCGAGGTAGGCGGAGCGCCGGGCCGCGAAGCCCGCGCCGACGAACGTGGTCACCGCCGACGACCGGCCCGGGTCGCCGGCTCGCAACCGCGGCACGTGCCAGCGGACCCCGTGCCCGCCGGCCGGGTCCACCACCCGGAACGCCAGCACGGCGAGCCGCGGATCGGCCGCGAACCGCCCGGCCACGTGCTTGGCGATGCCCGGATCGGAAAACCAGCCGTCGTCGTCGAGGAACATGATGATGTCGCCCGAGCTGGCATCGACTCCGGCATTTCGGCCGCCTGCCACCCCCAGGTTCTCCGGTAGCAAAACCGTCGTCACGTCCGCAGGGACCGGCGGCAGCGCAGTGCCGTTCCCTACCAGGACGAGTTCGACGCCGTCGGCGCGCAGCGGCTCGGTACTGGCGATGGCTCGCGCCAGTTCGGCGGGCCGGGTACCCATCGTGATGATCACGCACGACACGGCCGGGCCAGCGCCCGCACTCCGGTCCCCGCCCGGTGCGAGGCTCACGACAGGCGCCGGGAAGCCATGATCGCGGCCAGGTGCGCGACCACCATGAGCGCGGCCACGATCACGCAGGCGATGAGCAGCACCCTGGTGGCGAGCAGCCCGCCGCGGATCTGATCGGCGATGGCGGCCAGCAGTACCAGCACGGACAACTCGATCTGCTGGATGATCCGGTGGATCTTCAGCAGGCTGGCGGCGCGCCGGAGGGTGGCCAAGCCGGCCGCGCGCGGCTGGAGCGAGGCGGTGTCGTGCGCCGGGGGCAGGCCATGGACTGCCCTGGCGATGATGACGTTGTCGGTCTCGGCTTTGACCAGGCAGGCCAGCACCGCAGCGGCCAGGCCCGCGGTCACGTACTTGCCGGAGATGGTCAGCTCGCCCTGCGCTCGCACGCCGAGCCCGATCAGCATCGCGCTCTCGCAGAGGTAATGACCGAACCGGTCCAGGTAGATGCCGCCCGCCGAGGTTCGCCTGGTGAGCCGCGCCAGTTCGCCGTCGGAGCAGTCGAACAGCAGGGCAAGTTGCACCAGGATTGCCGCGACGACGGCAGTGGCCAGGCCGCCGAACGCGATCACGACGCCGGCCGCCACGCCGCAGGCGATGAACGCGAGCGTGACCGCGTTGGGCGACCAGCCGAGCCTGGCCAGCAGCCAGGTGGCCCGCGGCGAGAGCTTGCGCATGTACAAGCGGCCGAACAGGTGCTCGTCGTTCACCCGGTCGACAACCCAGCGCGGCTGGCCTTCCGACTTCACCTCGCTCAAGCTCGGCCGGGTCATGCGCCTCCGTTCGGGTCAGGCAAGATCTGCAGAACATGGTAGGGCCAGCCGGGATCACCCACAGCCGGCCGTGATGAACCGGATGCCGGATCCGGCCGGCCCGGCCAGCTATCCTCCGAGCATGCACCCGATCCGGCCAGAACTGGCCGGCTTCCCGGACCGCCTGAAGTGGAACGCGCGGTACAGTGCCGGACCGCCGCCCTCGTTCGCCGCGCATCCGCTGGCTGAGCAGGCGCTGGCGCTGGCGCTGCCGGACGGCCCGGTGCTCGAGCTTGCCTGCGGGCGGTCCGGCAGCGCGCTGCTCGCCGCGGCGGCCGGCCGGGCGGTGACCGCAGTCGACTCATCCGACGTCGCGCTCGGCTCGCTGGCCCTCGAAGCACGGCGCCGGCGGCTCGATGGCCTGATCACGCTCGTCCACGCCGATCTCGGTAGCTGGCAGCCGACCGCGGCTGGCTTCTCGCTGGTGCTCTGCACGGGTTACTGGGACGTCACGGTCTTCGCGCGCGCCACCACCGCGGTGCGCCACGGCGGCCTGCTCGGCTGGGAGGCGCTCACCGATGCGGCCCGCCGCGACCGCCCGCACCTGCCGGCGCAGTGGTGCCTGCGGCCCGCAGAGCCCGCCTGCTTGCTTCCGGCCTGCTTCGACGTGCTCAGCCAGCAGGAGCCAGGCCCGCAGCCTGCCACCAGACGCAGGCTGCTCGCCAGGTGCGGCGGCTAACCGATCCCGGCGGGAACGGGCTCTCCCCGGCCAGCAGTCAGCCAAGCCAGTGATTCCGGGGGCGCAGCAGCCGGGCGGGCGGCGGCGGGGCCTCGCGCGCCGTCGGCCAGCGGAACCAGGCAGCCCACGGCTCGGCGATCGCGACCAGCACGAAACGCGGCCGTAGCTGCGGAACGCCATGCTCACTCACGTTGACAAGCTGCCACCAGCGCCGGAAGCCGAGGGCCGTCAGGCGCTGCAGGACCTCGCCGCGGTAGCCGTCGAACCTGCTGGCGGACACGCCGCGAACGTTCTCCAGCAGTACGGCGCGCGGGCGAATCTCGGCGATCAGCCGGAGCGCCACCGGGAACAGATCGCGCTCGTCGGCGCGACCGATATGTGTTCGTCACGGAGCGTGATGGCGGGCTCCACGTGGAAGAGACAGGTTAACAACAGATCGCCGAGTCTGTGCTTGGCGTTCGCAGCAGTTCGAGCTGAGCCGGATGGCGCAGATCATCTAGTTCGGTGGTTCGCTCAGTGCCACGGGACTACCTCGCGGGCACCCAGGACGGTGACCGAGTCCAGCACTTCGAGTCCCGCAAGCCGATCCGCTGACCGACACGGGGACCCGCTGTTCGGACGGTGCCGCATGTTCAGGCGGTAGAGCCCTCGTCAAAAGCTGTTGACAGTCTGAAAGATGTCAACTATGTGTGACAGTCGTGGGTGACGAGACACACCGAGAGGATGAGTTGGTGGCCTTGGCACGGGGGCGCGATCCCGAGGCGGGTCTCGTCGCGGTTGCCATGTTGCGCCGCCTCCTCGAGGAGGCCGAGGCTGTCCAGGTCGAGCGGGCACGACCACGGGGCTGGTCCTGGGAGGAGATCGGCCGAGCTTTGGGGGTCTCCAGGCAGGCCGCCCACCACAAGCACGGAGGAGTTCGCCTGGGACGCCGGGCTCGCCGGCGGCGCAGCGGACATCAGCCGGCGTGAGCAGAACCATCGAATGCGCGGTCGAGGTTGATGCAACGCCCCTCGACGTGTGGTCGGTTCTGACTGGCTTGGATGCATACCCGCAGTGGCACCCGCACATAGGTGTCGCATCCGGAGAGATCGTCGTCGGTGAGCGCGTCATGTTTCGGATGACTCCACCTGGGCGACGAGCTTTCACCATTCGCCCAAAGGTCGTCCGCGTTGAGCCGGGACGACGGCTACACCTTGTCGGGGAGGTTCCGGGATTGTTCAGAGGTGAGCACACCTTTGAGCTTGAGCCACTCGACAGCGGCCGACGCACCCGGCTGGTTCAGGGCGAGACGTATCGAGGACTGATCGCCTTGCTGATCCCTCGAACGATCGCCGCGAACCGCCGAGAGTTCGACGAGGCTAACCAAGCCTTGAAGTCGCGGGTAGAACAACGGCGAGCGGACCCTTGACCACTTGCAAGGCTTGTCTTGGCTCACTTCACCAACCCCCAACGGGAACACCCCAGCTCAGGACATGTGCCTGGCGGGGAGCGTCCCGTAAGACCCGCCCCGTGATCTGTACGGTCACGGGGCGCTATGCGCGACAGATCGCGACAGACCTCCCCCGCTCGGCTCCCACGGCCACCGAGCGCTCCGTAACGTCCGATCTGCGTGCCCGGAGGCCGCCATCCCGACGGATCTCGGCTGTGACAGATCGGCGGATATTTATGCTGGTCAGCTTGGATCTTCGTGGCGTTCGGTGACGAGCCGGCGGTGCTTCTGCGGGACTAGAGCTGGTGGGCGGCTGGTCTGGCGTGAGCAGTTCGCTGAGCTATCCGTGCGGTACCGCCTGACCGGTCGTCTCGGCAGAGAGTAACCCTCCTACCGTGGTGGTATAGTACAGGCGTGCCTCGCGGAAACCCATCTCCCAAGCTGGCGATCACCGTCGATCCCGACACCCACGCGCAGGTCGTCGCCGCGGCTGCCGCTGAGGGCGTCAGCGTATCGGCCTGGATGACCTCTGCCGCGCGGCGGGCGCTGCGGGTGCGCGACGGCCTGGCGGCGGTCGCCGAATGGGAGGCCGAGCACGGCCCGCTCACCCGTGCCGAACTGGAGGCCGCCCGCCGCCGCGCCGGGATGGACGACGAGCGGCTCACCGCGTGAGGCCGGTCGTCTACGACGCCGGCGTGCTGGTCGCCGCGGATCGCAGCACCCGCGAGATATGGGCCGGGCACCGGGTCCGGCTGGAGGCCGGGATCGTCCCGGTGGTGCCTGCCCCGGTCGTCGCCCAGGTGAGCCGCTCCCCAGCGCAGGCGCAGTTGCGGCGGCTGCTGCGCGGATGCGAGATCGCCCTGCTAACCGAGCCCGGCGCCCATGCCGCCGGGCAGCTCATGGGCCGGGCCGGCACAGCGGACATCGCCGACGCGGTCGTGGCTCATACCGCCGCCGTCCTGCGCGCCGATGTGGTGACCGGCGATCACGCTGACATCGCCAGGCTCCTCGGCGCGGCCGGATCCGACAGCCGCATCATCGACCTGTAAGGACACTCCAGAACCCCTGTTCGGCATGGCCCGGGCCGGTCTCCGCTGGACTAGCGGCTAAGCAAATAACGGCGGTTCGGCGCACGCTCCAGCAAAGCCGGGCAGTCACCCTCCGTAGAGGTCGGTGCTCGCGGGGTCATGCCGACGCGTGCTCGGATAATTGAGCCGCTCGATGTGCGAGGTCGCTACCAGGCCCGGCCGGCCAGTCCCAGCGCTCTTACCAGCAGCCTGAATCGCCAGGCGAATCTTCGTTCCCGTCGCCTTTGCGACCGGGAGGCGGGAAGGCATTGCCGATCTGCCGGTAAGCGGCAGTCTTGCGCCCGTAGAACCGCCAGTCCAGCGGGAAGCCCTGAATGGCGGCCGCCATCGGCAACGTCAGCCGTGGCAGGTGAGCGGCGGGAGCATCCGCGGCGGGCGGTGCGTCCGCCAGGCCCCGGCCGTCGACGCCGAGTTTTCGCCACGCCTCACGGGCGCGCGTGGGCCCGAGATCCGGCCCGCCGTGCTTGCGCGAGCCTCCTACCAGCGTGGGGCCGACGCCATTGGCCTGCCTGGCCCACGCTTCCGCGCCCTTCCACCCACCAGCGGCCATCAGGTCACCCAAGGCCTCACCGACCGTCGGAGGCGCACCTACCGCACTTGGCCACTCGAAGTTCCTGTACACCTCCGGCCTCATGGCGACCAGGATGAACCGGGGCCGCAGCTGAGGGACCCCGAACTCACAGGCGTTCAGCACCTGCCAGTCGGCCTCGTACCCCAGGTCGTGCAACTGGCGGAGAACCTGCTCCCGGAGCCCGCGAACCTGGCCTGGGAAAGCCCGGGGACGTTCTCCAGCATCACCGCCATCGGCTCGCACTCCCTTACCAGGCGCAGCGCCTGCGGGAACAGGTCACGCTCGTCATCGGCGCCGAGTTGCCTGCCCGCTACCGAGAACGGCGGGCACGGAACCCCTCCGGCCAGCAGGTCGATACCGCGGTAGGGGCGCCCGTCGAAGAGATGGACGTCCGCCTCGACGACCTTCCACGCGTGCTGCCGGTTCAGCCGGAGGGTCTCACAAGCATCCTGGTCAATCTCTACAGCCGCGGCATGAGAAAAGCCTGCTTGCTCTAGTCCCAGGGACTGCCCGCCGGCTCCAGCGCAGATTTCCAGGCAGGTCAGCTCAGGCACGGGATGGCGCTTCCTGATGATGCACGAGCTCACACTCCTTGGTCGTTCCTCGCAGCTGGGACGGCAGCGGAGGCGTATGCCGAGGATGGGAACTGCCGCGTCCCACGCATGTTGGCCAAGCGAAACTCCAGGTCAAAAGGCAGGCACAGGTTCGACGATCGGTGAACCCGATAGTCGCGGCATGGCTGAAGCCAGCCTGCTCGAGGCCGAGGGCCTGGCCGCCGCCGCCAGCGCAGATCTCGGCGACTGTCAGCTCGCTCACGCATCCTCCCTGGGTTGCCGTCATGGCGTGGCCGTGCGTGCCTGGCCGGTTCCGCTAGCCGAGCGAGCCGGGCCGGAACGGGGTGAGCGCTGCGATCACCGCGTCCTGGAGCGCGCCGGCGCGATGAATGGCATTGCCGGTCATCGCCCCGACGAAGCCCTCGGCCCGCTGGTCGCCGGAGCGCCCGAAGACCAGATCGCAGGCCCGGCCAAGGTCGTGGCCCGCGAGCACTAGCTCCATCAGGGCGAGCGGCACCTGCATCCGCAGCGTACTGCCGAGGCCTTCGCGTCCGGCCCGGTCGAGAACGACGACCCAGCCGGAGTTGAACCAGCGGCCATCCGATTGCTGCAGGCCGCCCTCGATCCCGATGCCGTAGTCCGCCTGCCCGAGGCCGATCGCTGCGGCGGCCCTGTTCCGGGCACCGCGGATCGTCTCGGTATCCGTCATCGGCTGGTCAGCGACGCCAGAGGACGCCGCGCAACCACGCACGCCAAAGACCTGTTTAGGCCACAAGGCGGCGAAGGCCAGCCGGGCCGCCTCGATCTTGGCGGGGTTCAGCGACCCGACAGCGACGATCATGGTGCCCGATCGTAGCCGGAGCCGGCCAGCCGCGGAGCCCGCTAGCCGCCGGCCATGGCCCCGACGATGAGATAAGGCTCCGCACCGCTCGCCACCGCGTCGGGCAGCGACGCGTCCGGCGACTCGTGCGACAAGTCCTCCTCGCACGCGAAGAACCGGATGAATGCCCGTCGACGGTGGCTCTCCTGGTCGCGGATGGTGCCACGGAGCATGGGATACCGGCCCTCTAGCGCGTCCAGCACGGACCGCTGGCTGACCGGGCCGGTGACCTCGAGCCGGACCTCGCCGGCCACCCCGGCCAGCCGGCGCAGGTGAGCGGGCAGCACGACCCGGATCATGACAGCGTCTGCACCTCGACGGACAGCACGGCGGGCAGGTCGCGGACGATCGGCGCCCAGCTGTCACCTGCGTCGGCGGAGGCGTACACCTGACCGCCGGTGGTGCCGAAATAGATCCCGCACTCGTCGAGCGAGTCGACGGCCATCGCATCCCGCAGCACGTTGACATAGCAGTTCTGCTGCGGCAGTCCGTTGGCCAGCGGTTCCCACTCGTCACCGCCGGTGCGGCTGCGGTAGACGCGCAGCTGGCCGTTCGGCGGGAAGTGCTCGGAGTCGCTGGTGATCGGGACCACGTAGATTGTCTCCGGCTCATGTGCGTGCACGTCGATCGGGAAGCCGAAGTCGGTGGGCAGGTTGCCGCTGATCTCGCGCCAGGTCTCGCCGGCGTTGTCGGTGCGCATGACGTCCCAGTGCTTCTGCATGTAGAGGACGTCGGGCCGGGACGGGTGCATCGCGATGCGGTGCACGCAATGGCCTACCTCGGCGTCGGGATCCGGGATGCCCTCGGATCGCAGGCCGCGGTTCACTGCCCGCCAGGTCTGGCCGGCGTCATCCGACCGGAAGGCGCCCGCGGCGGAGATAGCCGCGAACATCCGTGCCGGGGTCGCCGGGTCCAGGATGATGGTGTGCAGGCACATCCCGCCAGCGCCTGGCTGCCACGCGGATCCCGTCCCGTGACCGCGCAGGCCAGGCAGTTCCTGCCAGCTCTTGCCGCCGTCAGCAGACTTGAACAGCCCGGCATCCTCGACGCCTGCGTAGACCGTGTCGGGGTCATCGCGAGCAGGCTCCAGGTGCCAGACACGCTCGAACTCCCACGGGTGCGGGGTGCCGTCGTACCACTGGTGAGTGCCAGGCGTCCCGTCGTAGCTGAACTGGTTGCCGACCGGGGCGAAGGTCGATCCGCCGTCGTCGGAGCGCTGGATCACCTGGCCTGACCAGCCGCTGCACTGCGAGGCGTAGATACGGTCCGGGTCGGCTGGCGACCCTTTCATGTGGTAGATCTCCCAGCCGCTGAAGTGCGGCCCGCTCACCGCCCACCGATCGCGCTTGCCGTCCGCGGTCAGCACGAACGCGCCCTTGCGCGTGCCTACCAGTACTCGTACGCCGCTCATCTGTGCTCCGTTCCTGGATGCGAAGTGCACGCGGGCAGGTAGCCCGCTACCAGCACGACGATCGGGGACGCCCGGAATGGACACCGCGGATCGCCCGGTGCCTCCCCACTGTGCCAGGCCGGGGCAGGCTCGTCAGCAGGAATGTCATGAGTAAGCGGCACGGCAGGCTAGCCTGTCCGCATGCCCGTGCATCTTGTCGCGTTCATCCCTAGCCCGCCGATCAGCGGCTTCCACATCGGCCCGCTGTTCGTGCACTTCTACGGTCTCATGTACGTCGTCGGCATCACGCTGGCCATTTACATCACCCGGCGGCGGTGGGCCGCGGCCGGCGGCGACCCGTCGCTGGTCGGCGATGTCGCTATCTGGGGGATTCCGATCGGCCTGATCGGGGCGAGGCTCTACTTCGATATCACCACGCCGTTCGACATCACACCCAGGCACGCATGGTGGGGCCCGCTCGCGATCTGGAACGGCGGGCTCGGGATCTGGGGCGGCATCGTGTTCGGCGCGCTGGCCGGTGCCTGGCGGGTGCGACGGGCTGGCGGCAGCGTGGCCGTGTTCATGGACGCGGTGGCCCCGGCATTGCTGGTGGCCCAGGCGATCGGGCGGATCGGGAACTACTTCGACCAGCAGTTGTTCGGCAAGCCCAGCACATTGCCGTGGGCGCTGGAGATCAGCAAGGCAGCCCGGCTGAACTCCGGCATGCCCGCGCAGTACCTGAAATACGCCACTTTCCAGCCCTCGTTCCTGTATGAGCTGATCTTCGACCTCGCCTGGGCGGCCGTGCTGGTCTGGCTCGGCCACCACAAGAACATCCGGCCGCCCGGCTTGTTTGCGCTCTACGTGGCGGGCTACTCCGGCTACCGGATCTTCGAGGAGACGATCCGGATCGACTCCTCGGCGTACTTCCTCGGCCTGCGGCTGAACTTCTTCGTGGCCGTCTGCGTGACGCTAGCCGGGCTGATCTGGTTCGGGCTCAGCCAGCGCAAGCCGAAGGCAGTCGCCGGCGGCACAGCCCTGCTCGCCATCGGGGTGCTGTGCGCCGTGGCGGCCGGCTGCGGCAATAGTCAGCCACCTGCGTCGGCCGCGGGCAGTGCCAGCGTGCCCGCCATCACGCAGGCCGGGC
>JAJYUU010000168.1 GCA_021792405.1 Actinomycetes bacterium | reverse complement strand
TAGAACGGCACTCCCAGCCGGGCGGCGCCGGTCAGCCATTCGCCCAGTCCAGGGCCCTGTGCCGGAAGGTTGAGGACGAGCACCCGGCTGGCGAGGTCGTCGACGACCACGCCGATTGACTCCCAGAGCTCTCGACGCTCCTGCGCAGTCTCGGGCCGGGCCAGGCCGGCCTTGATTCCGAGCGCACGCAGCACCAGCGTGGATGTAACAGTGGCGGGATTGAGCGCCTTCGTGTCTCCGGTGACTTCGGCCGCGAGGGCCGGCAGCAGAATCGGCGTCCCGCCGCGCGCAGCAAGGTATTCCAGCACCTGGACTGCTTGTGCCAGGCGTACCTGCTCACCGTGGCTGACAAGCCTGGTCAGGGTACCGTCGGCAGTCATATCTGCGAGCCAGCTCCGGTACCAGCTGCACGAGTCGTAGAGGTGGCTCGCCTGCACGGCACCGATGGCGGCGTGCCGCCCGCCATCGAGCGCTGCGCGCTCGGCGGGCCGGTTTCGGAGCGGCCCGCCCAGCGTGGCAAGCAGCTCAGCCAGGCCGCGCCCGGTCACCTCGCGAACCGCGGCGTCCAGGTCGGCTAGCCGGACGCTGACGCGGGTGGTACCCGCGTCGCGGTACTGACCGGTGACGCCGATGATCGCCTTACGCTCGCCGTCGGTCGGGTTGAGGACGCTGATCGTGCCAGCGAGCTCTCCCCCGGTGCGCTCCAGTGACCGGCGCGCAGCTGCGAGCAGCCGCTGGTACTCAGGCCCGGCGAAGCGGCCGAGCGACGGTGCCGCGCTGTTCACGGGTCGTCTTCCTCCTCCGAGTCGTCGTCCCCGGCAGCGGGGGCTGCGGCGGCTGCGGCGGCGTCCGCGTGCGCGTCGTAGAGCGTCCCGCCACCGCCGAGCGGCGCATGCCGGGTCGGCCTGAAGCCGAGCAGTTCCGTAGCCAGCGCCTCGTCGTCCGGGTAGCCGGCCGAGGCGTCCAGGAGCTGCGCGCCATCCCACAGCAGCAAGAGCGCGGAGACCGTGCGAGTGGCCTTGTCGTGGTACATGTCGTAGTGCGCGACCATCGGCACCGTGGCGGTGGTCACCCACAGGTCATGGCCGGTCATGAACAAATCGAGATCGAACTTCACCGCTAGCCCGAACAGGTCGGGTTTGTAGCGCTCGTCGATGCCCACGAACGCCTCGTCGAGCGCGATGAGCCGCGGGCAGTGGTCCTTGGCCGAGGAGTACAGCGCGTTGGCCGCCGCGAACAGCGGCAGGTGGATAGCGGCGGATTTCTCGCCGCCGGACATTGCCGAGTGCTTGGCCCGGGTCAGCCGCGCCTCCGGCTCGCCGGGCCGGGTAAGCAGCAGCTCGAACGCATGCCAGGCCCGGTAGTCAAGCGCGCTGGCCAGGGCCTCGCGATAGGTCGCTCGCGGGTGACTGGACCGGTACTCGCGGATCATCTCACGGAGCAGGCCCCGCAGCTCGGCGAGCCGGCCCGGACCGGGGACGTCCCGCTCGAGCAGCCGGGAGGCGGCGCGCTGCAGATCGGTGATCGCATCCGACTGCGCCCAGCGGATGCCGACAGCGATCCCCGACGACATGGGCTTGGACCGCATGTCGGCATTCATGTCGCGGGTGAGGTCGCGGGCCGCGAGGACGCGGCCGTGAATCTGCTGCGCGAGAGCGGCCAGCAGCTCGTCCTCCAGGACCTTCCGCTCCCGCTCCTCCAGCAGGACACCCTGGTCGGCGGCGCGCTCGGCAATCCGCGCCGCGAAGGCGGCAGCCGGCTTGCGGCCCTCGTCGTCGATCACGTGCACGACGACCACCCGGCCCGGCTCCCAGTCCACCCGGTAGTCCTCGTCGCAGGCCGCCAGGGCGTCGGTGAACTCCTTGAGCGCGGCCGACATCTGGTCCGCGGTGTTCTTCAGCGTGCCCTCGCTGACCTGCCGACCGCCGCGGGTCGCGCTCGCGAACGCGCCAAGGACGTCCGTCACGCCAGCGGGCAGCATGGCCAATACACCGTCCGCCGGCTGGCTCTCGGCGGCCAGCTGGCCGGCCAGCTCGTCGCTGACTCGCACCGGGTCGGGCCAGCTGGCCGGCTCGGGCCACGCCGCGCTAGTGCCGACGCCCAGGGTCGGGCGCAGGTCGGGACCTGCGTAGTCGCCGAACTCCGCCGCCTGTTCGTATAGCTGCGACACGGCGTCCCGGAATGCCTCGCGCGCAGCGGATAGGCGCTCCTGCGCACCGGTCGCCTTGTCGTGCTCCGCGGTCGCGCGTGCGTCGAGCTGCTGGTACGCCTGGGTCACCGCGATTATCTGTCCCTCGGTCTGGCTGACCTCCTCCAGTACCTGGCGGACCGACGCCTGCAGCGTCTCCTCCAGCGCGCGGAACTCCTCTTCCAGCGCCTGCTGCAGCCGCTCCCGTTCGGCTGCCAAGTCCTGCGCCTGAGCGCACTCCTGGCTGCGCAGGTCGACCACCGCCACCTGCGCGGCGAGGTCTTCCTCGGCCTGCGCCAGCCGGAGCCGCTCGCCATGCAGCGAGGTCGCCGCGTTCTCGAACTCCGCCGCCGCTCGGGCGATGGCGTCCACTTCCTCGGCGGCGGTGGGCATCCTGCGCTCGGCCGCGGCCTGCCGCACCTGCCTGGTCCTCGCATCCACTTCGGCGATCGCCGCGTCCACTGCCTTCCGCGCAGTCGCGGTGTCCTGCCGGGCACGGGCAAGCAGCGCCGCGTGCCGGCCCACGGCATCCGCGGCACGGGCGACCGGCCGGGCGTCGGGCAGTTCCTGCCGCGCCCGCTGCAGGTCCGCCAGCAGTCCGGCGGCACGGTCTCGCTCGGCGGCCAGGCGCTGCTGGGCGGCCACGGTCTGCGCGATGCTCTCGTCGCAGGCGGCGAGCCGGGCCCGGCGGCGGCTAGCCCGGTGCGTCGCGCCGATGTACTCCGGAGCGGATTTGGGGTGCGCGCCGACGTGCACGCCGTAGCTGAACTGCGATCTAGTGCTGACCACCGGCACCGTTGCGGCATCCAGCCCAGGCTGGTCGTCCGGGCCAGCACCGCCCGGCCCGGCGAGTTCGTCGGCGAGGGCGATGCACCGCAGCAAGTCGGCGACGATCTTCGGGGCGACATGGCCCGAGTCCTCGGGCACTAGCACGTCGGCCAGTGTCCGGCCGGCTGCCGGGGCTCCGGCGACCAGATAGCCGTCCGCTTCGGCCGCCGCGAGCGCGGCGCCGGTCAGCGCGGGTTCAGGATGCACCCATGCGGTCAGCAGGCCCGCCCCGTACAGCGCACCCTCGATCGCGGCCGCCTGCGAGTCGCCGACGGTATCGGCGAAGCGGACAACCTGCCACAGCGGAGCCCCTGGCCGGCCGTCCCGCCTGGCCGGGCGCAGGTCGCTGGCCGGCGGGGCGTCGTCCTGCTCCGCGGCGATCGAAGCCCGCTCGGCCTGCAGGCCGGCGAGCCGCTCGCCGACCTCGGCTAGCTGCGCCTGGAAGTTCGCCCGAGCGGCGGCCGCAGCCTCCCGGCGCGGCGTGACCCCCACCTCGAAGACCTCGGCGAGGCCGGCGGCACCAGGCTCGCCGGCGGCATCCAGGGCCCGGGCCAGCGCCTGCGCCTCTGCGGCAGTGACGACGAGACGGTCGGGCTGCTCGCCGCCGGACGGACCGGACCAGCGGCCAGACCATGCCGCCAGTTCGGCGGCAGCGCTCAGGCGGGCCTGCGCCAGGCGCTCGCCGGCGGCCGCGCACGCCTGCTCTTGCTCTTGCTCGGTGGCGTTCTTCTGACCGAGTTCCTGCTCGGCGTAGGCGCGCTTCGTTCTTGCGTCGCGGATCGCCTCGAGCAGCCTGCGGATCTGGCTTACGTCGTCACGCCGGGCGGCGGCTCGGGCCCGGGCCGTGGCCAGGAGGTCGTCGCCGGCGTCGACGGGCCCGAAGCCGTCGTCGGCGATACCGGACCGCAACGCGGCGTCGGACAGCTGCGCCACCAGCCGTGTCGCGGTCGCCCGCGCAGTCGACGTCCGGTCGCTGAGCTTGCGTGCCACCTGTTCGGCCTCGCGCAGCTGACGGCGGTCCCGGTCGAGCCTCGCCCGGTGGTCACCAACCTCTCGCGCGCCTGCCATAACTTCGCGGCGCTTGTCCTCGATGCGACCCTGCGCCTTGTACTCTTCCGAGTTCTTCAGCCCGGCCAGGCGGCCCTGCAGTTGCTCGCCTTCGTCGCGCCGCTGGTTGCGCTGCGCCAGCGCCTCCTGCTCGGCCGTCAGGGCATGCCGGTATGCCGCTGCGGCAGCTGTGATTCGCTCCGCATGCCCGGTCGCCGCGTCCGCTCGGGCCCGGACCCGGTCGAGCTGGAACCGGACGTGCGCCCGCAGGTACCCCTCGTAGTGGACCAGGAAGTCCCGCACGGCCGAGCTGGCCGCGGTCAGGTCGTCGAACAACTTCTGCACCGCTGCCAGGTTCTCGAAGTCGCGCGCGGCCTGCAGGACCAGGTCTTCATCGACCGGGCTCAGTCCCGAACTCAGCGTGTCCGACACCTTGGCCGGGTCCAGGTCCTTAGCCAGCAGCGGGCGACGCAGCGCCAGCAGCAGGTCAAGGAGCTGCGCGTACCGCTCCCGACCGAGGCCGAACAGCCGGGCGTCAACGAGGTCCCGGTATTCCGTCGCGGTCCGGCGCCACGCGTCCGGTTCCAGAACGGCACGTAGCTGCCGCTCGGTCAGCGGCCGGGAGTCGGCCGACAGCAGGCCGAAGTCCACGCCGAGGCGCCTGCCGGTGACGTAGAACGACGGGCGCACCCCGTCGGCGCTGCGGTGCGCGCGCATCCCGACGATCAGCGTCACCGTCTCTGGCCGCACCGTGCCCGCGCTGTCAGCGGCGCCGGCGCGGTCAGCGGCACCGCAGGCGGACCGGGCGAACTCCATCCACACGTAGCCGTACTCGGATTCCTGCCCCCGGTAGAGCAGGTTCGACTTCATGGTGCGGTTCTCGCCGCTGAACGGATCCAGCCGCCGCGAGTCGGCCACGCCGTCCAGCACGAACGGGAACAGCACCTCCAGGGCCTTGGTCTTGCCTGACCCGTTGTGGCCGCGCAGCGCCAGCCGACCATCGGCGAACGCCCACTCCTCGTCGATGTAGTCCCAGATGTTGATCACCCCGGCCCGGGTGGGCCGGAACCTGTCACTCATCGGGCTCTCCTGCGTCGAAGGCCAGCGACTGCTGGCCGCTGGCCGAGCGGACTGGCAAGGCCAGCGTGATGTTGCGGTACCTCGCGGCCGCCGGGAGCACGAGGACGCCGCCAGGCATCCGGCGCACGAGGCGCAGGTCCGCCAGGAACGTCACCGCGGCCGCCAGCAGCCCGCGCGGGTCGTGCTGCCAGGCGATGGTGAACGAGGCTGGGCCGAGCTCGGCGTACAGGTCGCCGATCATTCCGCGCAGGCTCTCGTCAGCCACGAATGGCAAGAGCAGGCCCGGTGCCGGGTGCGGCGACTCGTCGCCCGCGTCCGCAGGCGGTGCCGACCAGGCAAGTTCCTGCACGACGCCGGCTGCCGGCAGCGCCGAGTCGATCCGGGCCAGCAGTTCACGCTGGTCGTCGGCCTCCGCGGGAGCCGGGAATTCGGGCAGCGTCACGTCCGGATCCTCGATCAGGTCAGCGACCTTGGCCAGCAGCAGCCCGGCCGCACGGTTGACCGCGCCGCCGCGGCCGGGGAACGGCCGGTCGGTGAACCGGCCGCCGGCGTCGGCCAGCAAGATTCCCTCGGCGCGGCGTTCCACGGCGAGGCCGGTAAGCCGCGACAGGCTCTCGGCGATGCCCCGCGGCCGGAGCGCGTCGGCAACCTCGGGGGCCGCAAGAGCGTAGTACACCACCGGATACTCCAGCAGCGCGCGGGCGGCGCGCTGAGCAGCAGCCTCGCGCTGCGCCCCCCGCTTGTTGCTGACAAACGTGCTGTCCAGCAGGCCTGCCGCGCTGGTCAGGTGCTGTACCGGGCGGGCCGGCCTGAACAGGGCTGCGCAGAGGTCGTGGTCGATGTCGTACAGGGCGTCGCCGCGCTCGGTGTCGCTGGCCCAGGCTTCCGCCGAGCCGTCGGAGAGCCGCAGCGCGCCCCGATCCGCCAGCCAGTCGAGCACGTCGACGACCGCGGCCTTATGCGCGCCGACCGTCGGGTCGAAGCCTAGGCCGTCGATCGCGTTGGCCGCGGGCGTAACGGCGCGCACCAGGTCGGCCAGGCTGATCTCCACCCTGGATCGCTGAAATGCCGCAAGGACCAGGCACAGGTAGGCGAGCCGGCGGCGGTCGAATGGCCTGCCGTACCGGGAAGAGAGAGCAGCCGACTGGGTCGGGTCGAACGCGTCGAGGCGGCGGATGAGGCGCACCTGGCGGGTCGTGGCGATCAGCGTGTAGCCGAGCAGGTCCCGGAGGTCAGCCGCCATCTGGTCGGCCCAGCGCAGTACCTGCTCGAGAATGCCAGGTCGCGGGCGGGTCGCGGTGATGACGTCGTGGGTCAGCACCATCCGGACCGCGTACTGGTACGAGCCAAGGTCACTGACCTGCACTCCGACGGCAACGGACGGCACGGGCACAGCGTCACCGCCGCCCTGCGGGCTCAAGCCGCAGTTCGAAGCCCGGAAGGTGCAAAACGCCGTTCTTCGTCCGGACGGAGCTGCCGGTCCCGTTCGGCACCAGACGCATGGTGACGACGTCGTCACCGCCGGCAGCGGACGCTATCCGCCCGGCGACCACCGTGCGGGCCTCGGTGGCAAGCGCGAGCAAGCGGAGCAGCACCCTGGTCTCCGCGTCGTCGAGAACTCGCCCGTCGGTCCCCGACTGCAGGAGACGCAGAGCGGCGTCGCGCTCGGCCTGTCGTTCCGCTGCCTGGCGGCGACGGAGGTCTGCGCGGAGGGACGGGTAGGCACGCAGGGGCTGCGGCACGCCCGGGGTTGGCGCCTTGCCCCGGCGGAACAGCGTCACCGAAATCTCGATGCCAGGCGCGTCGTACCAGGTAACGCGGCTGGAAATCTGCTCCGCATCGTCGTGCGCGCCGCCGAGATGGCGCACAGACCGGATGTTAAACGCGGCCGACGCGAGCGCATAGGCAGCCTCCTCGTCGGGAGTATTGAACAGCCACTCGGCAAGATGACGAAGCTGTGAGGACCGGTTCACGCCGCCTCGCTGCGCCTCGGTGACCTGGCGGAGCAGCGCGATGACGCCGGAGACAGCCGCACGGGTCGCAGTCCGCAGGCCCTCGGCGCGCGACTCCGCGACCCTGTCAGGGCCATTGCCCTGGTCGGCGGCGAACCATTCGCGCAGCGCCGTCCACCGGCGCCGCCAGTCGGCCATCAGTTCCCCGCGGCTGAGGAACGGACGGTCGTCCGCCGCTGCGGCCAGCCGCAGCATCGCCTCCGGTCCGCCGTCACCAGCAGCTGCCTCGGCCTGCACGACAGCCGCGGCAAGGCGCGGCAGGTAGCGGTCAAGCTCGGCCATGAAATCGGTCATGTGGGTGAGGAGTGCGTTTTTGTACTTGAGGAACGCGCCCGGTGAGATGTCGGTCGACCGCATGATCTCCGCCAGCGTCAGGTGGAACTGGGCAGCCCGGCGGGACATGTCGTCGAGCACCGCGTCCAGCCGGGACAGCCTGCGGTAGACCTGCTCTCCGTCGTGCGCGGCGGCGGCCGCGGCGAGTTCCTTCAGGTCGTCGAGGATGTCGGAGAACACCAGCCGGGACAGGTTCGCGTCCCGGATCCGCGCGCCGAGCACGTCCTCGACTGCGCTGAAGGCCCGGTAGCCCAGCTCGCTGAACTGGTAGACCGACTGCCGGTTCCGGTACCGCGCCAGGCTGCCCGCCCGGGATGCGTCCTCAAGCCGGTGCACCATGCCGTCATCGGCCAGGGCGTCCAGCTTCTCCCGGAGGCTGCCGTCCAGCCGCGGCGCCTCATCGTGGCCTGCTGCCAGCTCCGCCAGGGCCGCCGCGACGTCGTCAGGGTGCGCCTGGACCTGGTGGACGGCCCGCAGCTGGTTCAGCGCGCGGAGCACCCACAGGTAGGCCACGTGGTCGTCCCGCCGGGTGAAGTTGAACAGCCGGAACCTGTCACTGACAGCCAGCGCGTCCAGATCCAGCGAGTTGCGCTCGCCGGTGGGTTCGTCGTCGTCGTCGCGCAGGTCCGCCACTGTGCCAATCCCGTATCCCGAGTTCGATCTGCAAGCGCCCGCTCGCGATGGGCCTAATGCTATGGCGGGCGCGCAGTTCCTGCGGTGTCCTGACCATGAGCTATCGCCGGCGGCAAGGGGACGCCAGAATCCTGCTGCGCTGGCTTCCCGGTTGGCTCCCCAGGACCAGGCACCAGGCTGGCCCGCTGACCCTGGCGAAGCTTGAGAAACTGCCTCGTAGCCTCAGCCTGATCTTGCGACCAGATTATGCCAAGGTTGGCGACCAAACTGCGGCATGGGCAATGACGAAATTATGCCCAGTCTAGCGGCTAACTTATACTGCGGGCATGGCCCAGGTTCCGCAGTCGCCGATCGGCCGCGTCCTGCCGCGTCATGCCGCGGCTGCCGTCGAAACGGCACTCACTGATACGCGCGTCGTGCTCATCAACGGCGCCCGGCAATGTGGCAAGAGCACCCTGGCCGCGCAGATTGCCAACAGCCACGGGCCCGCCGAGTGGCGGAGCCTGGATCGGACAGAGACCCGTCAAGCGGCAGAGTTCGACCCGACCGAATTCGTCCGGTCGGAGGGCCTGATGGTACTCGACGAGGTCCAGCGTGTCCCCGAACTCTTCCTCGCTATCAAGGAGGCCGTCGATGCGGATCCGCGGCCTGGGCGGTTCCTGCTGACAGGATCCGCCCGCGTTCTGTCTCTGCGCGGCTTGCCCGATACGCTTCCTGGTCGCATGGAGACGATCGAACTCTGGCCCCTGTCACAGGGGGAGATCGACGAGCAGCCAGACGGCTTCGTGGACGCGGTGTTCGAGCAGGGCACGGGGTTGTCGCACACCTCAGCGGAGACGCGCTCGGGTTACATCGAACGGGTAGTGCGCGGCGGCTTCCCTGAGGCAGTCGTGCGCGCCGCTGCGCGGCGCGAGAGCTTCCTCGACTCTTATGTCGCCGACATCGTCAACCGCGACGTGATCCAGTTGTCCGAGATAGAGCGAGGGCCGGAAATGCGAGCGCTCATCCGCTTGCTCGCCGCCAGGTCCGGGCAACTCGTCGTCCCTGCCGTGCTGGCTAATGCGCTGAGCCTGAACCATGCGACGATCAAGCACTACCTGGGCCTGCTGGAAGAGGTCTTCCTCATCAAGCGCATTCCGGCGTGGTCGCGCAACCTGAGCGCGCGGGCAGTCGGGACGATGAAGGTTGCCATGGTGGATTCCGGCATCGCGGCTAATCTGCTCGACCTGGATGCCCGGCGCCTGCGCCAACTGGAGGCAGAGCCCGGGGGCCCGCTCGGCACGCTGCTGGAGGGCTTCGTCGCGATGGAAGTCGCGCGCCAGCTCAGTTGGTCGCGACAGCGCGCGGAGTTGTATCACTACCGCACCAAGGACAAGGTGGAGGTTGACCTACTCCTGGAGGATCGGCGGGGCCGCGTGGTCGCGATTGAGGTCAAGGCTGCATCGACCGTCCGCGGCGACGACTTCCGCGGACTCCGCCATCTCGCTGACCGGCTCGGCGACGATCTCATCATCGGCATCGTCCTATACACGGGCCAGCAGACTCTGCCGTTCGGCCCGAAGTTCCGCGCGATGCCCATCAGCGCGCTATGGGAGATCGCTGCCCCAGCTAGCTGCCCGGATTGACGGATCCGCCGCCAGTCCGGGCCAAGCCCAGCCAGGTCGAAAGTGCGGACGTCGGCCGGAAGCGGATTGCGCAGTTCCGAACGGCATGCGCCCTGAGAAGGTCAAAGCCGCGATCAAGCGTGCGTGGCACCACATGGCACACGGTGCTACAATAAGGGGCGTGACCATGGCAGAGATAACGCAGCGCGACCTGCGGTCACGGTCGCGGGAGATCATGGACGCCGTCGAGCGCGGCCGGTCCTTCACGGTTACGCGCGACGGTCACCGCATTGGGGAACTGATCCCGCTTCGGCACCGCCGTCGGTTCGTCTCGCGGGACGAGTTCGCCGCGATGTCGCGTAACGCGCCGGGCGCTGGCTTGGACGCGTTCCGGGCAGACCAGGACGCCGCCGCCAATCACGAACTCGGCAGCGCCTATGACCGCTGAGACACCTCGGCAAGGCATGCTCGACACCAACATCATGATCTTGCGCCGCTGGATCGACCCGGCCGAACTGCCCGACGAGATGGCCATCAGCGCTATTACGCTGGCCGAGCTGTCCGCCGGCCCGCATCAGGTCCGCCGCAACGACGAGCAAGACCTCTATGACGAGCATGCCGAACGCGCTCGCCGGCTGGAGGTCCTGCAGCGCGCCGAGAGCGAGTTCGACCCTGTGCCCTTCAGCGCCGAGGCAGCCCGCGCGTTCGGGCGTATCACCGCGGCAGTCGTCGCGGCCGGGCGACAGCCAAGGCGGAGAACAGCCGACATGATGATCGCCGCCACTGCGGTCGCCGAACAGCTGCC
>JAJYUU010000167.1 GCA_021792405.1 Actinomycetes bacterium | reverse complement strand
AAGGAAGTGACCGCCGGCAAGCGACTGTATGGGCTGATCGGCGCCGATCTCGGCTGGGCTTACGATATGGCCGCTGTCGGCCAGCCGTTGCAGTCGCACCTGTCAGCCCAGCTCAAGCGGGTCGGCTGAGGATCCGGGAGTCGGCCGCGCCGGATCAAGCAGCAAGTGGATCGTGCAAACTGGCGCACCTGCGCCGGCCAGGAACCGGCTCAGCGCCGCGCCCCACGATCCGGTGCCTTCCACGCCAGCAGCTCGCGGTGTGCCCCCAGGATCGGCAGCGCCGCGTCCTGCCCGGGTGCGGTTGTCGTCTCTGCACTGTCTGACATGCTCATGACGGTGGTTATTTTTGTCACGATTTACGCTGTTAAATTTACCGTCTCCTTCAGCTAGCCAGGCGCTTACACAAGATCAGGACAGTCCCTCAGATTCGGTTTGCAAGCTGTCATTTCCTTGGCGGGCATGCTAGGCAATAATTCGATCTAGGAACGGCAATGGGTAGGTATGTTTTTTGCCAAGGGGGGGTCATCTTGGCGGTGCCTGGCTGCTTGTTTGAGCGCAGCGGTGAACTGGCGCGCGTCGACAGGCTGCTTGCCTCGGCGCAGGCTGGCCGTGGTGGTGTGCTGGCGGTGACCGGCCCCGCCGGAATCGGGAAGACCGCCCTGCTTAGTGCGGCTCGGGAGCGGGCGGACCGGGCGGGTATGCGGGTGTTGTCGGCGCAGGGCGGTGAGCTAGAGGGCGGGTTTTCTTTCGGTGTAGCGCGGCAGCTTTTCGAACCGTTGCTGGCCAGCGCCGCGCCTGCGGAGCGGGAGGTGTTGCTTGCGGGTGCAGCGCGGCGAGGACTGACCGCGCTGGGGGACGAGATGGGATCTGGTCCGCCGGCAGGCGACGAGCGGCTGTTCGTAGTAGTCCACGGCCTGTACTGGCTGGTGGTGAACGCTAGTAGGCCGGGATCGGCGCCGACGCCGGCGCTGGTGGTGGTCGATGACCTGCACTGGGTGGATCAAGCATCGCTGCATTTCCTGTTGTATCTGGCTGCTCGGTCAGCAGGCCTGCCGGTAGCGCTGCTGCTTTCCTGGCGGGACGGTGAGCTCAGTGTCGGTGCGGACTGTGTTGCCCGGCTGGAGCAGATTGCCGAAGCTAACGTGCTGTCTTTGGCTCCGCTCAGCGGCGAAGCTGTGCGAGCGCTGCTGGCCGAAGAGTTCGGAACCGCGCCAGCGGAGCGGTTTGCCAAGGCGAGCCACGCGGTGGCCGGTGGCAACCCGTTCTTGTTGCGGGAGCTAGCCGCCAGCGCGCGGACGGACGGGCTCGGGCGCGGAGAGGACGCTGCTGACCAGGTGGCAAAGCTAGGTCCACGGTCGGTCGCGCAGTCGGTCATGCTTCGGGTAGCACGGCTCGGGCCAATTGCGACCGAGCTGGCGCAGGCGACTGCGATATTGGGGGATGGGGCACCATTGCGGCACGTTGCGGCGCTGGCCGGAGTGCGCCTAGCCGATGCGGCCGCGGCGGCGGATGAACTGGCCAGCATCGGGGTGCTTGAGTCGGGCACGCCGCTGCGGTTTGTGCACTCGATTGTGCGCATGGCTGTGCACGATTACATCCCTGAAGTCCGCCGGGGTTTGCGTCACGCTGACGCGGCGCGGTTGCTGGCGGCCGACGGCGCGGACCCGGATGCGGTTTGCGCCCACCTGCTGGTGTGCGAGCCGACCGGATCGACGGAGGCGGTGAAGATGTTGCGTGCGGCGGCAGCACGGGCGCTTGGCCGCGGTGCGGGCGAGAGTGCGGCTACTTATATCCGGCGGGCGCTGGCGGAGGCAGTCGATGAACGCCTGCGAGCCGAGTTGCTTGCCGAGCTGGGCCGGGCGGAAAAAATGGTGGGCGACCGAGCGGCGGCTGACCACCTGCGCGAGTCACTGTGCCTGACCAGTGATCCAGTGCTGCGTGCCGATATCACGCCTGACCTAGCGGAATTGCTTCTGCTCGCCGGGCAGTGGGATGCCGGTACAGCGGTTGTCCGGTCGGCGCTCGCGGAACTGACCGACCGTGATGCGCAACTCGGCGTGCCCACGTCCTCTATCGCTGCGCGTCTGCAGGCCTGGTGGGCAGGGTTGGCGGCGTACGACCCGCATCTCGTGGGCGAGTTTGACTGTCGCCTGGGCGAGCTACGTACGGCCGCGGGCGCAACGGATACCGCATCTCGCATGCTCTCTGGGCTGCTCGCGGGTGTCCTCGCTTGGCGGGGTCAACGGGGGGCTGGGATGCTGGCGCTGCTTGATCACGCGCTCGATCTCGGCGGCCTGCCCGCCGGGATGGAGTCCGACCCGTTCATTGCCGCGCAGGTACTGTTCGCCCCGGTAATTATGGATGAGCTTGATCGAGCGGAGGCGCTCGCCGATCAGCTGCTCGCACGATCGCGATCGCGGGGCTCAGCGATTGCGCTGGTGATCGCTTCCAGCGTGCGCGCCGCGGTCTGCGCCCGCCGCGGTGAGCTGGTAGGAGCCGAGGCCGAAGTGCGTGCAGTTACCGAGATCGCGGTGGGTCGCAGTATGGCGTTCGCGGTTCCCTCGGTGTTGTATTTCAGCGCAGATGCGCTGATTGAGCGCCCCGAATTGTGCGACATCGCTGCGCTCGCCAGTACGGTTACGCTCTCCCCAGATTACGGCCGGACAGTGAGCGGCGCGATGCTGCGGGAGGTCAGAGGGCGGCTCGCGCTGGCTGCAGGCGATTTCGGCACGGCACGGACCGAGCTGCAGGCGGCCGCGGAAATCTATGGGGCGCTGCACCTGCTGAGCCTGGGCACCTGCTGGCGTTCGGCGCTCGCGCTTGCGATTGCGGCCGAGGACCCTTGCCAGGCGTCGCAGCTTGCGGGCATTGAGCTGGCGGAGGCCCTGCGGGTGGGACTGCCGCGGCCGACCGGGATCGCGCTGCGGACCCGCGGGATGCTTGAGGGAGGCAATCGAGGGCTACGTGACCTGCACGAGGCCGTCGAGGTGCTCGCGGCGTCCGACGCGCGCTTGGAGCACGCTCGTGCTCTGGTCGAACTCGGTGTGGCACTGCGGCGGGCCAACCAGGGCACCGCAGCCCGTGAGCCTTTGCGAACTGCGCTGGACCTGGCGTACCGCTGCGGTGCAGAGCGGCTGGCGCAGCGTGCGAGGGCCGAGCTGCTGCGGGCCGGCGCCAAACCCCGAAGGGCGGTACTGACCGGCCTAGACGCACTCACGGTTAGCGAGCGCCGCGTCGCGGAGCTGGCCGCAGCCGGGATGAGCAATCCTGAGATCGCCCAAGCGCTGTTCGTAACCCTCAGTACGGTAGAAGGCCATCTGCGCCACGTCTACCGCAAGCTCTCAATCAGCTCCCGCGGCCAGTTGCCTCTCGGCCCTACAGACAGCCGGCCCGGTAACGGCAGTCCGGCTGTGTACCCAGCTGGAAACCCGGTGACGCCGTGATGCGGCGGCCATTTCTGGGCTGTGATGCCGCGCCGGGAGCTTCCTGCTGCGCCGGACGCCGGACCTGGCAGGCGACGGCGACGCTAGCGCACCATGCGAAACCTCGACTGCTTAGCGGAGGCCCGTGTCCAAGACAAAGTCCACGTTCTGCGTGTGGCCCGCTGAAGCGACGACGGTTTTGGGTCTTGGCTTGGAGAAGCGGTATCGGTCCGAATTCGCCAGGATTACATAGGTTCCGGGCAGCAACTTGAGAGTGTAGTGGCCTGAATGATCCGTGTGAACGACGCCCACGACCTGGTTGCCCTGCAACGCCTCGACGCGGGCGCCGGGAACCGGGCGGGTATTCGGGTGCCCAATGCGAGAGATTGGCGAGATTGGGCCAGCCATTACCGTTCCTGAGATCAGAGCCGTATCAGATGCTCCGCGAGCGCCCTGGCTGCCGCACGCCACAAGCACTCCCGTCGCAGCGATCAGAGGCAGCCACATGGCACAACGCGTCATGCGGCTCTTGACGATGCGCTTCCATGTCATAGTTCCACCAAGGGGCCTGTTGCGGACTACATCTGATGGCTGCTCGCGCTCGATCTGACTGACTGGCCACGCAGTGCGTCAGGTACAGCCACTGTTGCACAGAACATAGCCGTCGTGCCGGGCAGCAGGGCAGTGCCCGCATCGACCCTGCGGCTTGCTGCTGCCTCGGCCAGGAGACCAATGATGAGGCGCGAAGCACGGAGTTCCGCGAAGATGGCCGGGCTCGACGCCAGCATGATCTTGAAAACCGTTCCTGCGGCAACCCATCGCGGCCGGAGGATGTAACGGATAAATAACAACATATATACTCGCCGCGCAGAAAATTCCATAGTGGATGTGGCAAAAAACTATTGTGTATACGCCGAAAAACAGGATTCAACCCTACCCCGTGCTTTGAGACGATTGCCTGGCCAGGACATGAAGGACCAAGGCACCAGGGCGGGAGGAGGGGGGAGAAATTTATTCTGCACACCTTCAGCCTGGAGCCCACAAGAGTCGCAAACGAAAGGACTCCTATGAGATTCAGGTCACGGCTCCGATGGTCGGTTGCCGCTGCGGTGCCGGTCGCAGGCTTGCTCGCGGTAGGGCTCTCTGTAGCGCCGGGGCAAGCGTCCGTGGCGCACAGCGCAGCCGGTGCAGCCCACACGATCACGCTCAAGTCTGGCGCAGGTAAGGCTGCGTTCAAGGGCACGATAAAACTCTCCCAGTTGCCCAAAGCTACACCGAAGACCGCCCGGCAGGCTGCGGTGCCGCTGCCGGGCGTCGACCGGCCGCTGAAGTCGAAGGCGCAACTAGCTGCGTACCGGCATTTCGTTCTCACTAACCCCGGCAAGCTGCCGAAGGGGACCGCCCAACCGGCGCCGTCCAAGATCGCGCCGAGCTTCCTGTCCTCCAACGAGCAGATCCCCGCGCTGCTTCGCTCGGGTGTCGGCATCGATTACACCCAGTCCGGCTGCGGCTGTACTCCGCCTGACCAGGCCCTCGCCACCAACGGAGGCCAAGTCGCCGAAGGGGTCAACAACCTGCTAGAGGTTTACAACAGCACCCTCGGCACGGTCTATGGCCCATACACCGCGCAGGCTTTCTTCGCGCCCGTGTACCACTCAGGAGACTTCTTCTCCGACCCGCAGATCACCTATGACGCAGCCAGGCAGCGCTGGCTCGTAGCCTGGTTGGAAATCCAGCCAGCAGGGGCCTCGGCACCCGACTATATCGATCTGGCGGTATCCGGCTCTGCCAACGTCAACGGAACCTGGTACGAGTACCAGATTCCGTCCAGCGCTAGCGGGGCGACGGACTTTTGCGATTACCCCACGATGGGTTACAACGTGAGCGCTGAATGGATCGCATGCACCTCGTTTGACACTTCCGGCGGCGCCTTCACCGGCAACCGGGTGTTCGGTTTCCCACTCAGCAAGATGGACACGGGCGCCCCTATGCCATACGTGTATTTCTACAACATTCCTACGCCTGCCTCTTCCACGGGCGCCTACCGGCTCAGTCCCGCTATTGAGGACGGGACGCCTCAGGGTGAGTTCATCACCGCCAGCGACGCGGGCTTCGGCGTCACCAGTTCCAGCCTGACGCTGTGTGCGATAACAAAGACCGGCGTCATCGCTTCCGGGGGCATCCCGGATGCGACGTGCGACTACAACACGATGCCCCTTGCGTACGACGACCCCATTAGCGCGGACCAGCCCGGCAACCCGGGAACCGTGTACCCAGGCATCGGCACCAAGCAGATCGCTTATCGAGATGGTCGGCTCTGGGTCGCTATGCCTGTCACTCTCAGTTGCAGCGGCAACACCGAAGATGGCATCTGGTGGGCGGACTTCGTCCCCCAGCTAACGCCTCTGTCGAGCGGGTTCCCGCAGTCGGTAAACGGGATAGCATATCCGGAAAACGCCTACTGGTGCTTTAGCGGCGACACGGATTCATACATGCCGACCATTGAACCCGATTCTGAGGGCAGCGCCGTTCTGACGATGAACCTATCCAACGACACCAGTATCTACCCAAGTCTTGCCTACACCGGAAGGTCCGCAACCGACCCGGTGAACACGATGGGTGGCGTAGGTGCGAGTGCATACTACGCGGTCGGTTCCTCAGTCAACCTGACAGGCAGGTACGGCGACTATTCTGCCTGCGCGCTGGCTCCAGGAGGCGCTACCCGAGGTTTCGAGTGGTGCGCGGGGGAGTTCGGTGGCAGTGACGTCTGGAACACCCAGATCGCTCATCTGGAGACGCAGTAACTAGTCTTCCCACACGCTGGCGGGGCCGAGGTGAATCTCGGCCCCGCCAGTCTGGGTCGGCGCGATAGCGTGCGTTAGTGCCCGCACAGCTGCCCGATATCGGCGCCCTGTTCGCGGCGGCCGTGTCCGGGATAGGCGGCGCTCAGCGGCTCGCGCCGCCGGCGTGCTGATCAGCAAAGGTGCCTGCGCTCGACACGAATTCAGCCCGGAACGATTAAGGCCCCCGGGCCTCTCTCGCGCCGACCCTGAGCGGTGCGCATGCACCATCAACAGGCCCGACGCGGGGACCGGCTGGACAGGCCGGTCAGCCCGGGGGTCCGGTGTCTGCCGTGAATTCGCCGGCCTCCGCCCTGGCAGTTCCGGGATCCGCGGTTGCCCGCGTCAACAGGATCTGCGGCAGCATCTAGCCGTCTCGGGCGCCGGGCAGTTACCCGTCACCGTTGCAGGCTAAGGAGCGGCCGGTGATGCGCCGTCCGGGGTGAACCGCGGAACGGGCGCTTCACGCAGGCGGCGGCTAGCGGACAGCCACCTCGCAAGTCCGACATCTATGCATACTGTTGGACCACCTCCCTTCCTGCGTTACCAGGAACGCTACGTCACCCGCGGTGCCGCACGCAAGCGCGTTACCTGGCGGTTGTCACTAGACTCGGGGTCATGGCGCAGACGTGGGACGACGCGCTACGGGCTAGCGGTTACCGCGTCACGCCCCAGCGACAGCTCGTGCTGGAGGCGGTCGCCAGGCTCGCGCACGCCACGCCGGAAGAGATCTACGGCGACGTCCGGCAGACCGCTCGCGGCATCAACGTCTCAACCGTCTACCGCACGCTGGAACTACTGGAGCAGCTCGGCCTGGTCAAGCACAGCCATCTGAGCCACGGGGCTCCCACCTACCACCTCGCCGAGCATGCCCAGCACGTGCACCTGGTCTGCCGCCAGTGCGAGCGGGTGACCGAGGTGGACCAGGCAACCGTGCGGCCGCTGGTGAACGCCCTCGAGGAGAGTCAGGGATTCGCCACCGACGTCGGGCACCTCACCGTGTTCGGATTGTGTGCTGAGTGCCGGCCCGGACGGCCGTGACCGCCCGCAGCGCATAGCCTGCTGGCAGCGGAAGCAGCTTTCCGCCGAGAAGGGAAGGGAACGTGGCGGACCTCGCGAATCGTTCAGCTCAGCTGACGAGCCCGCTGCTCGGCGAGCCCGGTGCCGTCGCGGCCGGCGGGCCAGACGCGGGCATCGCGGCTCACTACGGCGACCCGTTTGCCGAGCAGCGCGCGCTGGCCCTGCGCTCCGGCGTGGTCGACCGGTCTAACCGGGGAGTGCTCCGCATCACTGGCCCGGACCGGCTGAGCTGGCTGCACAGCCTCACGACCGCGCACCTGGAGCGGCTGGCGCCAGGCGAGAGCGCTGAAGCGCTCATTCTCAGCCCGCAAGGCCACGTCGAGCACCACCTCACGCTGACCGATGACGGCTCGGCCGTGTGGGCCCATGTCGAGCCCGGCATGATCGACTCGCTGGTCGGCTTCCTGACCTCGATGCGCTTCATGCTCAGGGTCGAACCGGAGGACGTGTCGGCGCAGTACGCGGTGCTGACCCTGCACGGGCCGGAAATGCCCGAAGCGGCGGGCCGCCCGGCAATCGTGACCAGTACCGGATTCGGGACCGACCTGATCGTGCCCCGCGCGGAGCTGGCCGCGCGAGTGGCCGAGCTCCGCTCGGCTGGCGCGGCGCTGGCCGGTATCTGGGCGCACGAGGCGCTGCGCATCGCCGCCGGGCGACCCCGGCTCGGCCTGGACACCGACCACCGGACCATCCCGCACGAGGTGGGCTGGATCGAGACCGCGGTGCATCTCAACAAGGGCTGCTACCGCGGCCAGGAAACGGTCGCACGGGTGCACAACCTCGGCCATCCGCCCCGCAGGCTGGTACGGCTGCTCCTGGACGGCGGTGAGAACAAGCTGCCGAACCGGGGTGATCAGGTGCTGCTGGACGAGACCGCGGTCGGCTTCGCCGGCTCGTCGGCCCGGCACTACGAGCTCGGGCCCATCGCGCTGGCACTGGTCAAGCGGACCACGCCGGTCGACGCCACGCTGCAGGTCGACGGGATTGCGGCGGCCCAGGAAGTCCTGGTAGCTCCCGATGCTGGCGCTAACATCCAGGGTGAGCTCAAGCGCCGGCGTACCGGCCTGATCGGCCGGGCCCGCGAGTAGCCTGAGCCGCTGTGAACAATGCAGTTCTCTGGAGGTTCATCAGCCGTGCTGCGTCAAGCGCTTCTGGCCCTGTCCGCAAGCAAGCAGGCCCGCGACCTGATCATGGCGACCCCGCTCACCAGGGACGTCGTAGCGAGGTTCGTGGCCGGCGAAGCCGCTGACGACGCACTGACCGTCACCGAGCGGCTCATCGGTGCCGGCAGGCTGGTCACGATCGACTTTCTCGGCGAGGACACTACTGACCCGGAGCAGGCCGCCGGGGTCGCCGCCGAATACGTCCGGCTGCTTGGCCGGCTGTCCGCGGCCGGGCTGTCCGGCCACGGCCGGGCCGAGGTGTCGGTCAAGCCGACCGCGGTGGGCCTTGGCCTGGCCGAGCACGGCGAGAAGACGGCCCTGGAGAACATTTCGCGGATCGCGACGGCGGCTCGCAACGCGGGGACGACCGTGACGCTGGACATGGAAGATCACGACCAGCTTGAGCAGACGCTCAAGCTGGTCGGCGAATTGCGGGCGGACTTCCCCGATCTTGGCTGCGTCATCCAGTCCTACCTGCGCCGCAGCCTGGCCGATTGCCAGGCACTAGCCGTGCACGGCTCCAGGGTCCGCCTGTGCAAGGGCGCCTACCAGGCGCCAGAATCCGTCGCCTGGACGAGCCGGGCAGAGGTGGACCGCAGCTACGTGCGCTGCATGCGGACTTTGCTGGAGGGCAGCGGCTATCCGATGCTCGCGACCCATGATCCGCGGCTGATCCGGATCGCCGGGACCAAGGCCGGAATCCTCGGCCGGGAGCCGCTCAGCTTTGAATACCAGATGCTCTACGGCATCCGTCCGGACGAGCAGGCCAGGCTTGCCGCAGCCGGCGCGCAGGTGCGCGTCTACCTGCCCTATGGCAGCGATTGGTATGGCTACCTGGTGCGCAGGCTGGCCGAGCGGCCGGCCAACCTCGCCTTCTTCCTTCGCGCGCTGCGTTCCCGCCGCTAGACCAGCCGCCGTAGTGAGCAGGAGGAGCGCGGCGGATATGCGGTCAGGGAGGCTCGCTTGAGGCGCTCGTGGTCAGTGGCCGAGCGCGCCCTGCTCGTTATCGGCGTCATGCTGACAGCGCCGTGGTGCGTTCTCGCATTCGTCGTTGTCTTTGCGTACCGGGGCGGCAGTACGACGTCCACGTGGGTTGCCCGGTTGGTGATGGCGCTCCTGGTCGGCATTGTCACCGCTGCCGTCATCATGCTGGGCCGGTACAGGTGGCTGCGCGTGATCGCGCGCCCGTTTCCTCAACGTGGCTTGAACGGGTGGATGGCGCGGCAGTCGGGCTGGGCACTGGCCTTGTGCTACTGGGTCGTCGTCGGCAGCGCGGAAGTCAGCGCAGCTTTTGTGGTTAGTCATGCCGAGCGCCACGGCCTGCCTGCGGCGCTGGTAGTCCAGCTGCTGGCTATGTCGGCGGCTTTGGCGGCCGTTATATCGCTGATGCAGCGCGTAATCTGGCGGCGCCAGGCGGAAAACGGCAGAGCCCCGACCCGAATCGGTGATTGACGCTGACGATTGCGCCACGACACAGCCAAGGCCCGGCGCTTTCGCCGGGCGGTCGTCAGCGGCCAGCTGGGGGGCGTGGCACTGCGGGTCAGAGAACTTCTATGCGGGCCTGATGGCCGGATGACTTGCTCAGCCTGGCGTCGCGGGTGAGCAAAGGGCAGTCCAGCGCCTCGGCGAGCGCGACGTAGGCGGCATCGTAACCGGAGACATTGTCCCGGAGCTGGAACGCCCGCCTGCGGAGGCTGTCGGAAGAGGGCCAGCGCTCGATGGGCAGGTCTTCGAAGTCGGTCAGCGCGTCCTGCGCCCGCGTCGGTGTCAGGTGGCTGCCGAGCACCAGGCCCCGCAGGGCAGCGACGACCTCGAAGTCGAGCAGCGCCGGAGCGTGCAGGTCCTCGCCTGACATTCGAGCGCGCAGGCTGGTTGCGTCGTCGGCGGCGGTGAGCGCGTCGACTACTGCAGAGCAGTCGACGACGATCACCGTGGGGCCGCCCCGCCAGGTTCCTCCTGCCGCTCATCGCGCGCTGCCTGCAGCGCGCTGAGCGCAGGCGCGGTGGAGCGCTCGGCGCGCCCGGCCGCCCGCTGGAGGACCTCGGCGACGGACGGGCGGGCTACCTCCCG
>JAJYUU010000012.1 GCA_021792405.1 Actinomycetes bacterium | reverse complement strand
ACCATCTGGGTGACTCTCCTTCTGGGAAGTTCCAGCGCTGCAACGCTAAATCATCCCAGCCAGCACCCCTGATCTAAGAAACCTCAGTCGGCGTGTCGCCGCACTACTCGCTGATTCGGGTCAGAGAGGCAGTTCCAGGACGCGCTGCACGCCAGGTTCAGACTGCTGATTGCCCGCGAAAACCAACTGGTCAGGGCAGGCCAGCAACAGGCTGACGCCGCCGCAGCCAGGGCGCTGGAAGCCGCGGCAGGCGGCGTCGGCGGCTCGATAGCGCTCATCCTGTTCTCCGGCGGTTACCTGGCCTTGTCGGTCGTCCGGCCGGTCCGCCGCGCGTCGGCCATGGCTGAGGTGGTGGCTGCCGGGGACCTCGGCGTCCGCATGCCCGAGACCGGGCCGGGCGAGGTCGGCAGCCTGGAACGGTCGTTCAACACGATGACCGACTCGCTGGCCGCCAGCCGGGACGAGCTTCACCGGGTAGCGGACGAGCAGGCGGCCCTGCGGCGGGTTGCCACCCTCGTCGCGCTCGGAGTCCCGCCGCCCGAGGTATTCGGCGCGGTGGCCAGCGAGACCGGACACATGCTCGGCGCAAAGGGCAGCGTGGTAGCCAGATTCGAGCCAGACGGCACGGCTTGCGTGGCGGGCGCCTGGGACCGGCCAGACGCGCCAGGACGGCCGACGTCCCTGGCACGGCGATGGACGCCCAGCGAATCGAGCCTCGGCGGGCGCGTCAAGCGGGCCGGGACGCCGGTGCGGGTGCCCAGCTACGACGACCAGAGCCCGGCTGAGTCGGCGTGGGCACGGGAGCACGGAATCGCCTCCTCGGTGGGCAGCCCTGTCATCGTCGAAGGCCGGCCGTGGGGCATGATCCTGGCGTTCTTCGGCAGTAACGCGCCCGCGCTGCAGGACGAGGTCGTCGAGCAGCGGCTGCTCGATTTCACCGAACTGGTCGCCATGGCCGTCGCCAACACCGAGAGCCGCGCTCAGCTCGCCGCCTCCCGCGCCCGTGTGATCGCGGCGGCTGACGAGGCCCGCCGCCGCATCGAGCGCGACCTTCATGACGGGACCCAGCAGCGGCTGATCTCGCTCGCGCTCGAGCTGCGGACGGCGCAGGGCCGGCTGCCGGCCGGCCAGCGAGATGTGGCGGCTCAATGGTCGCGCATCGCGCAGGGCCTGACCGATGCCATCGAGGAACTGCGGGAAATCTCCCGCGGCGTGCACCCGGCGGTCCTGGAGAAGGGCGGCCTCGGGCCCGCATTGCGGGCGCTGGTCAGGCGCGCAAGCCTCCCGGTCGAGCTCGGCGTTCAGGTCAGCGGGCGGCTACCCGAGCGTGTCGAAGTCACCGCCTACTACGTGGTGTCCGAAGCGCTGACGAACGTGGCCAAGCACGCCCGGGCCGCCGTGGTCAATGTCATGGTCAAGGTGGCTGGAGATGAGCTGCGCCTGACCGTCACCGACGACGGCGTGGGCGGAGCGGATCCGTCCCGCGGAACCGGCCTCATGGGCCTGCGCGATCGCGTCGAGGCGGCCGGCGGCCGGCTCGAGATCACCAGCCCGCCGGGCGGAGGCACCTCGCTCGCGGCCGCGATCCCGCTCGGGCAGGCCTGACCGCAACCGCGGAAGGTTTGACCGTGACCGCGTAAAGCCGGAGCCTGGCCTCAGGTCGCCTGGTCGCGTGGCTGCCCGGCAGCGTCAAGCAGGCCGCGGCCCGTCAGCTCCAGACCGGTGGCTTGGTGCGTGCGCCTGTCGCGCTCGGTTGTCTGGTGCCTGGTACCGTGCCAGATCCGCCATAGGTCTGGGGTCGCGAGCATGCTAACGAAGCCGAGCCGACCCTGATCGGTGCCGGCAGCCCGGCGCAGTACTGCCGATACCCACTCGCCCTCCCTCAGTCCGGGCGGCTGCACTAGGCTCACCGGCTGCATAAACCTGCTGGTCGCGCTCATGACGTCGATGCCCCCTCCTCGGCGACGTGCGCGTTCTACCCCAGAAGATAAGCTTGCCACCTGCGGGGGCGCATCGGCCCGGGGAGATACCCGTGCCTGCCCCCGGGGTTTCCGCAGTGGTCCTGGCCGGTCACCGGAGGTCCTTGCGCGAGGTGATGCCGAGCTTGCCGAAGACATTGCTGAGGTGCCACTCGACCGTTCGGGGGCTGATGAACATCTGTACGGCGATCTCCGGATTTGTCAGGCCTTCCCGGGCCAATTCGGCGACCTGGGCTTCCTGTGCGGTGAGGTCCAGCCGGTGATCGGCGGTGCGCTTGCGTACCGTTTCCCCGGTGGCCAGAAGCTCGTGGCGGGCCCGCGCGGCAAAGCCGACCGCGCCTGCCCGGCTGAGCGTTTCGTAGGCGTCGCGGAGTGCCTCACGCGCCTCCTGGCGGCGGTTCTCGCGGCGCAGCCACTCGCCATGGACTAGCTGCGCCCTGGCCAGGTGAATAATGACCCGGCTGTGCCTGAGCCGGTGCACTGCCTCCCGGTACAGGTCATCCGCAGCCGGGCCGTCACTGAGCAGCGCGCGCGAGCGCGCCTGCATCCCGAGCGCCCAGTCCGTGCCGCTAGCGCTCGTCCGCTCGGCGAGGACTGCCAGGGCGCGCGCGCCAGCCTGCGAGTCACCGGAGCGGGCGGCAGCCTCGATCAGCTCGGCCAGCGACCAGCCGAAGAAGCCGATGTCGTCGTACTGGCAGGCACGTTGCGCGGCTGCCAGTGCGGCGTCGTAGCGTCCGAGGCCGTTGTATAGCACGGCCGTTGCGTACTCCGCCGCGCCAATCGCCCGGCCCTCGCCGCGCGCCGTGGCGTCCTTGACGATGGCCTCGATCGATTCGAGCGCCTCGGATGCCCGGCCGCTCCAGCCGATGAGCACCAGGCGGGCATAAGGAAGCGCGGCGCTTCCGGTTGCGTCGGAAATGGCCTGGGCCTCGTCGATCAGGGCCGCGGCGTCGCCGAACTCTCCCGCATGCAACCGGGCGCAGGCTTGCGAGCAGAGCGGAATCGGCAGCGCGGTCACCGCCCCGGACTCGCGGGCAAGGCTGGCTGCCCGGCCAGCCACGGCCTGCCAGGCCTGGTCGTCCCACAATTCGGGCGAGATGGGCTCAGATATCAGCGAGCACTTCACGTCGAGCCAGTACCAGAGCGTGTCCTCCTGCGCTGGCCAAGCCACCTCGTGCTGCAATGCCCGCAGTGCCTGCCGCAGGGTGGCCACAGCGGCCGGATAGCCGTCGGCGAACCGCGTCGCCAGGCCGTCGAGCAGGAGGTCGACTGCCCTGGGTGGCCGCGGCGCCGGCGGTGCATCCCTGGCAGCCGCGGCGACCTCCGGTAGCCCTGGCCTGCCGCCGAGTCGGCCGGCGAAGATCGCTGCCTCGATCGCTTCCAGATAGGTTTCGCGGGCCAGCCCGGCGTCCAGCGGCGCCAGCCGCCTGGCGGCGTCGAGCAGCAGCGCCGACGCGTCACCGCCGCGGGTCCTGGAGAATGCGAGCCGGGCCCGGAGCCACCCGAGGCGCGCACGCTGGAGTGGATCGAGCGGCGTGGCCGCAGCCATGGCCAGCAGCCGGTGAGCCGCCTCGGCCGAGCCGGCGTCGAACTTAGCGTGCGCGGCGGCGAGCGCGCGAGTACCACGCAGCGCCGGCTCCGCAGTGAGCTCGGCAGCTTGCTGCAGGAACTCAGCTGCCGCGGCGACGCCGCCCCGCGCTTGCGCACGGCCGGCGGAGCTTACCAGCTCTTCGGCTACCGCCTCATCGGGTCCTGTGGCCGCGCGAGCCTGGTGCCAGGCCCGGCGGTCCGGGTCGACGTGCGGATCGGTGGCCAGCGCCAGCGCCTGGTGCACCGCCCGGCGCTCGGCTGGCGTGGCGACCCGGTAAATCGCCGAGCGGACCAGCGGATGACGGAACCGCACTCGTGCGCCGACCTCGACCAGATCCCCCTCCTCGGCCGGCGCGGCAGCGTCCGGTCCGATTCCCTGCAGTGCAGCGGCACGCCACAGCAGGCTCGCATCACCGGTCGGCTCGGCCGCGGCGGTGAGCAGGAGCTGGCGGCTGCCGTCCGGAAGGGCCTGAAACTGCCGGCCGAAGCTGTTCTCGATACGGTCAGGAGCCGGCCGGGCGGCCGGCAGCCCGAAACCGCCTGCCAGGTCGGCCGGGCTCAGCCAGCGCGGCAGCCGCCGGATCGCCAGCGGATTGCCGCGCGTCTCGGCGACGATACGGTTCTCCACCGACGGGTCGAGGCGCCCGTGCACCACGGCGGCGAGCAGGGCGCGAGCGTCCGGGTCGCTGAGCCTTGACACTGTGAGCTCAGGCAGGCCAGCCAGCTCGGCTACCTCAGTGCCCGACCGCATGCCGAAGACCACGGCCACGCGGTCGGCCAGCAGCCGCCGGGCCGCAAATGCCAGCGCCTGCCGCGACGACTGATCGAGCCATTCGGTGTCATCTACCAGGCACAGCAGCGGCTGCTCGTCGGCAAGGTCGGCCAGCAGGCTCAGCACCGCAAGCCCGACGAGCAGCCGATCCGGCACATGCCCGTCCTGCGCGCCCAGGGCCACGGCCAGCGCCTCGCGCTGCGGGCCGGGCAGGTGCTCAAGCCTGCCGAGCATCGGTGCCAGCAGCATGTGCAATCCGGCGAACGGCAGCTCGGCTTCGGACTCGACGCCGCAGACCTGGGCAACCCGGAAGTCTCGAGCGCTGGCGGCCGCATAGTCCAGCAGCGCGGTCTTGCCGATCCCCGGTTCGCCGCGGATCACCAGGACGCCGCTGATGCCGGACCGCGCCTTGGCCAGCAAGTCATCGAGGACGGCGCATTCACGGCGCCGTCCGCGCAAGCGCGTACCGTAATCGCTGGTCACGCTCATGATCAATAGCCAGAGCCGTCGCCTGGCCGTTCCCCCCTCGAACTACCGAGCATAGGCCGTGCGGCAACGGCTGGCACAACCGCGGACGGCCGGGCGGCTGCGCTCCGGCGGCGCGGCTTGTCATCAGGCGGTGGATATCCTGATTGAGCGGGGGGTGGGCTAGCTTGAGGACCGGGCCTGTCGGTGGTCCAAGGGGCGGGCCCGTTGGCTGATCCAGTTACCGGCCACGGTCGGGACGATAAGCCGCCGGGCCCTGCGCTGCTGCGCGAGCTCGTGCTGCGGTTGCCAGCGGCCGTGGCCTATGTTGCCGGGCCCGATCTGGTCTTCGAGTTCGCCAATGATCAGTACCGGCGCTACGCGGGCGGGCGCGACCTTACCGGCCTTGCGTTGCGTGACGTGCCTGAACTAGCCGGGCAACGCCGGGAGATGGCCGAGCGTGCGGCTCGCGGCGGTCAGGTGCTCACCGACCGCGAGTCTGAGGTATGGGTGCAGACGCCGGGCCACGAGCCCGAGCAGATCTTCGCGGACACTGTCTGCCAGCCGGTACGGGACACGGCCGGCGATGTCAGCGGGGTGCTCCTGTACGGCAGCGATGTCACCGCGCACGTCCGGGAACGTCATCGGCTGGAAGCGCTGAGCCAGCGCGTGCCCGGCCGGCGGCAGCCAGCAGCGCCCATTGATGTAGCCGACGCAGCACGCCGTACCAGGGAGCGTGTCGAGTTCTTGCAGCGAGTCCGGCAGCGCTCCGGCCAGCTGGCTCAGCTGCAGCGGGATCGCCGCCAGCTGGAGACCGAGCTTCGGCAGGCCGAGCGCTTCCAGGCCGTGGGCCAGCTGACGAGCAGCATCACTCATGATTTCAGGAACGTGCTAGGGGTCATCGTCGGCTACGCCGAGTTGGGCCAAGACTTCTCCGACGACGACAAGGATCCGGAGCTGAGGAGGGTCCTGGAAGAGATCCGTTACGCCGCCGAGCGGGGCGTCGACCTGTGCGGGGAACTGCTCCGCTTCAGCCGTCGGCGCCAGCCGATATTCGAGGACGTCGACCTCAACGACCTGATCAGCCGCACCAAGGCGCTGCTGACAGTCAGCATGGGCGGCCATGTGCGGGTGGCTTTCGAGCCGAGCGCCGCGGTGCTGCCAGTGGTCCGGGCAGACCGTGGCCAGCTGGAGCAAGTGCTGCTCAACCTGGCCGTCAACGCCCGCGATGCCATGCCGGCGGGCGGGATCCTGACCATCAGGACCGGCACTGTTGACTTCGACGCCGAGCGGGCGCGCCTGCATCCGGGCATGGGGTCAGGACGTTACGTCGAGCTCGTCGTCTCCGACACCGGGATAGGCATGACCCCCCATGTCCGCGCGAAGATCTTCGAGCGGTTCTACACCACCAAACGTCCGGGACGAGGTACCGGCCTGGGGTTGTGGGCTGTCGGAAACCTCATCGCCGACGTCGGCGGCACTATCGAGGTCGACTCCGCCAAAGGCCACGGCACGACGTTCCGCATCTACCTGCCGGCGCCGCCCGATGGCGGGCCGCAGCGCACCGCGTGAGAGATCAGACGACCGGGATGATGGTGCCGGTACCGTCCGGCCTGACGGCGCCGGCCCCCGCGGTGGGCTGGTCCCTGGACTGCCGTTCCGCCGTGCTCGATGCGCGCTACGTGCTGTCCGGCAGCACCTGCAAGAGGTCCGCGGCTGTCGCGGCCGCCCGCGGCATCTCTCGCGCCCTGGGTAACTTCCATGGCGGCGGGGAGCATCCCGATGGCCACTCCCTCGCTAGCCATGCTCCAGCTGAATTACCTTGAAATCCTAGCTTTGAAGGCTAGGATTTCGAGGTATGGAAGGCAACCTGCTGCCGCGTGCGCACGACACAGACCGGCTACGGAACGCCCTAGGACGGGCGCCCGTTGTCCTGCTGACAGGTCCGCGCCAGGCAGGGAAGTCAACCCTGGCCCGCCATGTCGTCAAGCCCGATCCCGCGCACCTCTTCGACCTGGAGGACCCGCGCGACGACGCAAGGCTGGGTGAGCCGACCCTGAGCCTGCCCGATCTCGGCGGGACCGTCGTGCTGGACGAGGCGCAACGCAGGCGCGACCTGTTCCCGGTGCTTCGGGTTCTTGCCGACGAAGACCCGCGCCCTGGGCGGTTCCTCGTCCTCGGCAGCGCCTCACCCGAGGTGACTGGCCTGGCGTCAGAGTCACTGGCAGGTAGGGTCACGACGCTAGAACTCGGCGGGTTCCGTCTCAGCGACGTGGGCGCGGATGCGATGGACCGGTTGTGGCTTCGCGGTGGTCTACCTCGCTCGTACCTTGCCCGAGACGAACGTGTCTCGCAGGCGTGGCGTGACGACTACATCGCCACGTTCCTGGAGCGGGACCTGGCGAACCTCGGCATCCGGGTACCGGCGGCCACTATGCGACGGTTCTGGTCCATGTTGGCCCATTTCCACGGCCAGCTCTGGAGCGGCGCGGAACTCGCGAGGTCGCTCGGCGTGGCGCAGACGACCGTGCGCAGGTATCTCGATGCTCTTACGGATGCCCTGGTGGTGCGACAACTCCAGCCCTGGTTCGTCAACATCGCCAAACGCCAGGTGCGGTCGCCCAAGATCTACATCCGCGACAGCGGGTTGCTGCACCGGTTGCTCGGCATCGGTGACCAGACCGATCTGCTCGGTCACCCGAAGTCCGGGGCTAGCTGGGAGGGTTTCGTCATCGAGCAGATCCTGCAAGCGGGTGGCCGTGATCCGTGGTTCTGGGCGACCCACGGCGGCGCCGAGATCGACCTCATAGTGTCCTACGACGGCGGGAAGCTGGGGATCGAAGTGAAACGAACTGATCAGCCCCGGCTGACTCCGTCCATCCGTGCCGCCCTCAGGGAACTGGATCTGCCCCGCGTCGCCATCGTTCACGCCGGTGCGCGACGGTTCACCATCGCACCCGGCGTCGAGGCGATCCCCGCCTCGCAGGCGCTGGAGGGCGACGCGCTGGCCGAACTGGCTACCTCCCGCTGAGCTACGGGAAACGTTCTACCGTCTCGACGGGCGGCGGTCGATCGCCGCGACGATGATCGCCGCGAAGATCACGGCGAGGACGAATCCCGCCAGCAGCGAGTAACGGTAGTGCAGCCTGAGGGCATAACGGGCGACCAGCCCGCCCAGGAACGACCCGGCAAGGCCAACGAGGGCGGTCCGGATCAGGCCGATCGGGTTCGGCCCGGGCACCAGCAGACGCCCCAGCCCGCCGATGATCAGGCCGCCGATTGCCAGCCATATCAGCAAAAGGAGCATGTTCCAATGCTACGACTGCCCTGGGCGCCAGAGCCGGCGATCGCGGGCGGATGACCATCGAGCGCTCGGCGCACCGTTCCGTGCGAATAACCGGTCATCACATCTTGACGATCTCGACGGAAGTAATACAAGATCAGGCAACAACGGTCAGGAAGGGCCACCCAGTGCTGCCAAGCCAGCGTCGCCAGGCAATTCTCGCCGCGGTCCGCGCGGAGAACGCGGCGTCGGCCGAGGCTCTCGCCCGGCAGTTCGACGTTTCGGTCGAGACGATCAGGCGCGATCTGCGCGCGCTGCACTCTGACGGCTTGCTGGAGCGCGTGTACGGTGGAGCGACCAGGTCGTCCGGCCGGTCGACCGAGGGCAGTTTCAGCGCCCGCAGCCGGCGCAACACCGACCGTAAGCGCGCCGTCGCCGCGCTCGCCGCGAGCCTCATCGAGCCGGAAGACACCGTGGTCATCGATGTCGGCACGACGGCACTCGAGGTAGCCAGGGCACTCCCGGCGAACTTCCGCGGCCGGGTGCTCACGAACTCCGTTCCGGCCGCGATGGCCCTGGCCGAGCGCGGCGACGTCGACCTGATGCTGTGCGGTGGTCACGTGCGGCAGGGCGATGCTGCCTGCTCGGGCGCGTACGCCGAAGCGTTCTTCGGCGAGTTCTACGCCGACAAGGCCTTCCTCGGCTCCGGCGGAGTGCATCCCGAGGCCGGACTGACCGACTACTACCCGCCGGAGGTCATAGTCCGGCGGACGATCATCGCCCACACCGCGTCGAGCTACGTGCTGGCCGACTCCAGCAAGCTCGGCACGATCGCCGTGCACCGGGTGTGCGCGCTCGACCAGATCACCGCCGTGGTCACCGACGACCACGACCAGGATGCCATCGCAACCCTCCAGAACGCAGGCGTCACAGTGCTGTGCGCCCAGAGCAGTCCCATGCCCCTGAACGCGGCCGGTTAGCGGCCAGGATCCCGCGCCGCAGTCGATCAGCGGCGGCCGAGAAAGTGATGCGCCCCATGCCCGCAGCCCCCAAGCCCGCAGCCCCCAAGCCCGATGACGACGCCCTGCTCCCCCACTTCGGCTACAAGCAGCAGTTCGTCCGCTCGCTCAAGCAGTTCGAGTCGTTCGCGGTCGCCTTCTCGTTCATCTCCATCACGACCGGGATCTTCACCACGTTCGGCTTCGCGCTGACCACCGGCGGTCCGCGGGCCATCTGGACCTGGATCATCGTTATCGCGGGACAGACGCTGGTCGCCCTCGTCTACGGCGCGCTCGCGGCCCGGGTGCCGCTGTCGGGATATTCCTATCAGTGGGCTTCCAGGCTGGCCAACGTGCACGTGGGCTGGTGGCTTGGCTGGATGTCGTTCGCCTTCCTGTCGATCGTGACGGTGTCGGTCGACTACGGCCTGGTCCAGGTCGCCTTCCAGCCGCTGATCGGCGAGGCCTACACGCCGACCAGCGCCGCGCTCGAGACCATCGTGGTGCTGGCCATCCAGGCCGCCCTGATCATCTGGTCCACCCGCATCACCACCAGGGTGAACAACACCGCGGTTGCCACCGAGGTGATCGGCGTCGTCGGCCTGACCGTGCTGCTGATCGTGGTCGCCGCGATCCGCCACCAGGGCCACTGGTCCAACCTGGGGTCGAGCGGCGTGGTGCCCGCGGCCGGGTATTACGGCTGGCTGGGACCGTTCATGCTGGCGACCCTGCTCGGCGCGTACACGATCGTCGGCTTCGAGGCGGCCAGCAACCTGGCCGAGGAGACGCACGAGCCGCACCGCACGATCCCGCGCGCGATGGTGCGCGCGGTGCTGCTGTCCGGCGCCGTCGGCATGGCGTTCCTGATCGCGCTGAGCTACGCGACGAGCTCGATCAAGGCGGCCACCGCCAGCTCCGCGCCGGTTGCGCTGATCGTGCGGGACGTCCTGAGCGGGCCGGTCCAGAAGATCTTCCTGATCTTCGTCTGCATCTCTATCTTCGCCTGCGGCCTGGTCATCATGGTCACCAACGGCCGGCTGATCTGGTCGATGGCCAGGGACAAGCGGCTGCCCGGCTACCAGCTCTGGCAGCAGGTGCCAAGGGCCACCGGCGGCCCGTCCTGGGCGACGGTACTCGCCGCGGTGATCGGCGCTGCCATCACGCTCGTCCTGCGCACCCACACCGGCGCGCTGACCACGCTGTTCACCGCCTCCACCATCATGCCGGCCCTGCTGTACGCCAGCACCGTGCTGCTCTACCTGTTCACCGGCCGGCGCCGGCGCGGCACCTCCGGGCACTTCTCCCTCGGCAAGTACGAGATCCCGGTCATCGCGGGCGCGCTGATCTGGCTGACCTACGAGCTGATCGTGCTGATCGGACCGAGCGCCTTCCGCGACGCCCAGTACTACGTTCTCGGCGCGCTCGGCGTGGGCTTGTTGTTCTACCTCGGCCAGTGGCTGCTTGAGCCCGCCGCGATGCGCACCGAGCAGGGCGCCCACGGGCTGGAGGCGCTCGACGCGTACACCACGTCATCGGCGTCACCAGCCGGGGGTCCGCCTGCGTGAACATTCTGGCAATCGACCAGGGAACCTCGGCTACCAAGGCGCTCCTCGTCGGTCCCGGGCAGCAGGTGCTCGGGACTGGCGAGGCGCCAGTCCGCAACCAGGCAGCCGGCGCCGCGGTCGAGGTCGACCCGGAAGAGCTCTACTCCTCGGTGCTCGCTGCCGGGCAGGCGGCGCTCAGGGCAGCCGGCGGCGCGCCCGCCGGCGCGGTGGCCATCGCCAACCAGGGTGAGACGGTGCTGGCGTGGGACCGCGGCACCGGCCGCCCCCTCACCCGCGCCATCAGCTGGCAGGACCGGCGATCGGCGGCGATCTGCGCCCGCATGCGCGCAGACTCCGGCTGGCTCGCCCAGATCACCGGCCTGCCGCTTGATCCGTATTTCGCCGCGCCGAAGATGACCTGGCTGCGGGAAAACCTGACCCGCGACGGCGTGGTCACCACGACCGACAGCTGGCTGCTCGCCAGGCTCACCGGGGAGTTCGTGACCGACGCTGCCACCGCGTCTCGGACGATGCTGCTGGACCTGGACGCGGTGCAATGGTCATCAGAAGCGTGCCGGGCGTTCGGCCTCGACCCGGCTGACCTTCCGGCAGTGCTGGACTGCGCCGGCATCGCCGGGGAGACCCGCCAGTTCGGCCACCCGATGCCGGTAGCCGGCCTGGCCGTGGATCAGCAGGCGGCGCTGCTCGCCGAGCGCTGCTTTGCGGCCGGCGAGGCCAAGTGCACCTACGGCACCGGCGCGTTCCTGCTGGCGTCGACCGGGTCCAGGCCAGTCAGGTCATCGGCCGGGCTGGCTGCGTCGGTGGCATGGCGGCTGGCCGGGGCGACCGCGTACTGCCTCGACGGCCAGGTCTACACGGCCGGCGCGGCCGTCGACTGGCTCATCTCAGCCGGCGTCCTGACCGACCCGCGAGAGCTGGACGCCCTCGGCGGAAGCGTGCCCGACAGCGGGGGCGTCACCTTCGTGCCGGCCCTGGCCGGGCTCGGCGCACCGCACTGGCGCCCCGATGCCCGCGGCGCCTTCCTCGGCCTGACGCTCGGCACCAGCCGGGCCCATCTCATCCGGGCGGCAATCGACGGGCTGGCCGCGTCGGTCGCGCTGCTGGCCCGCTCCGTCACCCGCGACCTGGGTGCGCCGCTGACCACCCTGCGCGTGGACGGCGGCCTGACCAGGTCCGCCGTACTCCTGCAGGCGCAGGCCGACCTGCTGCAGGTGCCGGTGGAAGTGTGCCGCGTGCCGGACGCGACCGCACTCGGAGTCGCCGCCCTGGCCCGGCTCGGGCTGGGCGCTGCGGCTACCCTGGCGCAAGCGGTCGGGCCGGCCGGCGTCCAGCGGGTCGTGGTGCCAACGATGAGCGCCGACGAGGCGGCGCACCGGCTCGCGCAGTTCGAGAAGGCCATGACCATCATCACGGGAATGGGGTTATGACGGCTCCCGGTAGTCCCCCGGAGCCGGTCGCTGACGTGCTGATCGTCGGAGCCGGAGTGGTGGGCACCGCGATTGCCAGGACGCTCGCGCGCTACGACCTCGACTGCGTCATCGCCGACGCCGGGAACGATGTCGGCACCGGCACCACGAAGGCCAATACCGCGATCCTGCACACCGGCTTCGATGCCGTGCCCGGCAGCCTGGAGAGCAGGCTCGTCCGCCGTGGCGCGGAGTTGCTGCGCGACTACGCGCAGCAGGCCGGGATCCCGCTGGAGCGAACCGGCGCGTTGCTCGTCGCCTGGTCGGCCGATCAGCACGCGGAGTTCGCCGGGATCGAGGACAAGGCGCGCCACAACGGCTACCTGGCGATCCGGTATGTTCCCGCCGCCGAGCTGTACGCGCGCGAGCCGCATCTGGCACCTGGCGCGCTGGGCGCCCTGGAGATCCCGGACGAGAGCATCATCTGCCCGTGGACCACGCCGCTCGCTTATGCCACCGAGGCGGTGCGGGCCGGAGTCCGGCTGCGGCTGCGGACCCGGGTGCTCGGGGTCACTGCCGCCGACGGCTGGCACGAGGTCAGCACGAACAGCGGCAGCATGCGCTGCCGCTGGCTGGTGAACGCCGCCGGGCTGGAAAGCGACCGCATCGATGCGATGCTCGGCGGCGGCGGCTTCACGATCGCGCCCCGGCGGGGCGAGCTGATTGTCTTCGACAAGCTGGCCAGGCCGCTCGTCGGCGCCATCCTGCTGCCGGTGCCGACGCCGCAGACCAAGGGCGTCCTGGTCGCGCCGACCGTGTACGGAAACGTGCTGCTCGGGCCTACAGCGCAGGACGTCTTTGACCGCGGCGACACGGCGACGACCGGAACGGGTCTCTCCTCGCTGCTCGCCGCGGGCCGGAAGATCATGCCTGACCTGGTGCGCGAGGAAGTGACTGCGACCTACGCCGGCCTGCGGGCGGCCACCGAGCACCGCGATTACCAGATCCGGGTCGACTCGAGCCGACGGTACGCGTGCGTCGGCGGGATCCGCTCCACCGGGCTGACGGCGTCGCTCGGCATCGCCGAATACGTCGCCGATCAGCTCGCGGAAGCCGGCCTGGAACTGCGGGAACGCGACGGCCGGCGGCCGAAGCCGCCGGTGCTGCCGTATATCGGGCAGGCCGGCCGGCGACCGTACCAGGACGGCGCCAGGATCGCCGCCGACCCCGCCTACGGCGACATCGTCTGCCACTGCGAGCGGGTGAGCCGGGGCGAGATCCGGGATGCGCTGGCCAGCCCGCTGCCGCCGGCCGATCTCGACGGACTGCGGCGGCGCACGAGAGCGACGAACGGGCGATGCCAGGGATTCTTCTGCGCTGCGAGGGTGGCGAGCCTGATGGGCGCGCCGGGCGGTGCGCGAGCCGACCGGGACGCGCGGGTCCTGGCGTGAATGTCGACGTTCTCGTCGCAGGAGCCGGACCCGCCGGGCTTGCGGCGGCCATCGAATTGCGCAAGCTGGGTGTCGCGGATGTGGTCGTGGTCGACCGCGAGCACCAGGCCGGCGGTATCCCCCGGCACTGCGCGCACTCCGGGTACGGCATTCGCGACCTGCACCGGCTGATGACCGGGCCGGCTTACGCGCAGCATTACCGCGGCGCGGCGAGCGCGGCCGGGGTCACGCTGCGCACCGGCACGACCCTGACCGGCTGGCCGGCGACCGGCTGCGAACTGGCGACCGATGCCGGCGCGGCGCCGGCCCGCCAGGCAGGCACGATCACCGCGACGCTGACCAGTCCGGCGGGGGTGGAGAACGTGCACGCGGGCGCCGTGCTGCTCGCTACCGGTTGCCGCGAGCGCCCGCGGGCGGCGCGGCTAGTGCCCGGCAGCCGGCCCGCCGGCGTGATGACCACGGGCGAGTTGCAGCAGCGGGTCTACTTGCACGGGCAGCGGCTGGCCGGCCGCGCGGTGATCGTCGGCGCCGAGCACGTGAGCTTCTCCGCGATGCTGACCCTGCTGCACGCCGGCGCCGAGGTGACCGCGCTGGTCACCGACCAGCCATGGCACCAGAGCTTCGCGGCGTTCCGGCTAGCCGCGCGGCTGCGCTGGCGAGTGCCGGTCTGGACGGGAACCGCTGTTGCCGGGATCGCCGGCCGCGACGGGGTGTCCGCGGTCCTGCTGCGTGATGACCGTGACGGTTCAGTCCGGAGCGTGCCGTGCGAGCTCGTGGTATTCACCGGTGACTGGATTCCCGATCATGAGCTGGCCAGGCTCGCCGGAGCCGCGCTTGATCCCGGCACCAGGGGCCCCGCGGTCGACACCACGCTCAGCACGTCGGTTCCGGGGATGTTCGCAGCGGGCAACCTCATCCACGCCGCCGAGACAGCCGACGTGGCGGCACTCAGTGGCCGCCACGCTGCTGCTCACGTCGCCGCCTACCTTGCCGGTCAGGCGGCTCCCGCCGGGCAGGTGGCGCTGGCCGGGCAGGCGGCTCCCGCCGGGCAGGCGGGCGGCCGGTGCGTGCCCGTTCCCGTGATGGTGGCCGGGCCGCTCCGGTGGATCTCCCCGAACGCGATCAGTCCGGTCAGCCCGCAGCCGCCGGGCGGCCGGTTCGTGCTGCGGTCCGCTGCCTTTGCCGGCCGGGCGCGGCTGCAGGTGCGGCAGGACGGGCGACTGCTCACCTCCGCGCACGCCCGCCTGGTACCGGGGCGCAGCATCCGGCTGGACGGCCGATGGGCCCGCCACGTCGACCCCGCAGGCGGAGCGGTGCAGGTGGCCGTGCTGTAGCTCGCGCATGCGGCCAGCTGGCGAGCATCGGCGGCGCAGGCCGCCACCGTGTGGCTCTGGCTCGTCGCCTACAGCCCCAGGTGCAGACGGATCGCGTCCTCGAGCCGGTTCATCTCTGCCGGGTGCAGAAGACCGCGCCGTCTGTCCAGCCGGGGCTTGGCCACCGTGTGGAGATCGGTCGCATTGATATAGCTGACGTCATGCCCGGTAACGCCGGCATCGTGAGCTATCGGCACGTGCGTGCCCGACGGGCCTTCGGTCCCCGTTATGACGGCGAGGTGTGGGAGGCTCGCCTTCCTCACCGCATCGGGCAGCGGGGCAAGGCCCCCGTGGTAGAAGCGGTCGTACTCTGTTGCGGCGGCGATCTCCCGAGCGCGCCTATGCAGCAGCCGCAGGCCCTCGCGGACCAGCGCCGATATGCCCTCTAGTCCGAGCGCCGGCGCGTCACGCTCAAGCAGTTCGGCGGCAAAGCCGGCATCCACGCGGGCCTGCATGACAACGGTCCCGCCCGGCTCGCCTGCGGCACTGCCAGCCCTCGACGGCGTGCGACCGCCCCGCGCCGGGCGCTTAGCCGGCAGACCGGTCTCGGTCCGCGGCAACCGGCCAGCGGCCCCGCCCCGAAGTTTGCTCTCAGCACTCGTGTATTGAGTTGGTCATACAACACTGAGGCTGGCAGAAGGTCTATCGCCGCCGCCCGCGTAGCCGGTCGCTGAGCTCGCGGGCGATCTCCCGGCCGGCGTCGCGCCGGGCGATTGCCTGCCGCTTGTCGAAAGACCGACGGCCACGCGCCAGGGCGATCTCTGCTTTCGCCCAGCCGTCCTGGAAGTACAGCGACAGCGGCACCAGGGTGACGCCGGCATCGCCCAGCCTCGCGAGGATCTTGTCGATCTCGCTGCGGTGCATGAGCAGCTTGCGGGCCCGCCGGGGCTGGCCGAGGACACGGCCGCCGTGGCGGCCGTGCCCGTGCTCGGCAATGTGCAGGCCGTGCAGCATCAACTCACCGCCGTGCTCGGCAACGAACGCGCCGGCCAGCGACGCGCGGCCGGCCCGCAGGGACTTCACTTCGTCACCGGCCAGGACTATCCCGGCCTCGTACGTCTTCAGAATCGTGTAATCATGCCGGACCCGCCTACTGGCGGCGATGAGCCTGCGGCCTGTGTCCCTGGACGCGGTGACCTCCCCCTCAGCCCCGGCTGCCCAATCCCGGCTGCCCAGACAGCGGCGCTGCCCGAGGCTCATTATCCGGTAGCTGCAATCCCTCAGATTAGACGAAACGGGCATTTCCGAGCCAGCCACCGGAAAAGGCCTCCGGGGGCCGGGCTAGGCAAGGCTCGCGAGTCCGGCCAGGGCGGCGAAGCTGGCTAAGCGGAACGGCCCGAGGCTGCGGGCGTTCGCCGCAATCGGCCTGTTCCTGGTTCAGCCGGTTTTGGGGGTATCGCGAACGTTGCGCTCGCGGAGGTCGGGCAGATAGCGGGCGGCGGCGGTGAAGTCATTGTCGTCGTGCAGCACGGTGAGGTCGTGCTGGGCGGCGGTGGCGCAGATCAGCAGGTCGACCGCGGACATGGCGCGGTGGGCACCGTTGCGCAGGAGCCGGTACTGGGCTGATTCCATCCACCGCCCGGCAGTCTTGGGCACCGGGGCGTCCGGGTAGAGCGCGGCGAACATCTCCGTCATCTGTTCATATTCATCGATATTGCGGGCTGACCGGCGGAACTCGACCCGCTGGGGATGGCACGAGCCGACCGCGCCCTCAGAGACCACCGGAGCCCACGCCGCCCGCAGCTCGGCGTCTCGGAGCACGCGCCATAGCGCCGAGGAGTCCAGCAGGAAGCGGATCACGCGGCAGGATCCTTCTCCTCCGCCCGCCGCCGCTCCCAGTCCTGGTAGTCCCAGCCCGCCGCGAGCGCCGCGTAATGTTCCAGCGCCTCGATCCGCCGGTGCCGGGCCGCGTACTCACGCAGGGCCAGGTTCACGGTCTCCTTCTTCGTCTTCACCCCGGCCAGCCGCATCGCCTCGGCCAGGGCGTCCTCGTCAAGATCTATCTGTGTCAACGCCACCTGTCACACCCCATTCGCATGTTGGCGCTGTACATACGTTACATCTATTATCAACATCGAGCAGGGCCCCGGACCGTGCTACGCCGACCCGGCAAACGCCCCGCGCCACGCACAGCAGCTACAGCCAAGACACCGCGCGCCAGCCTGGTAACAGTTCGTGGTCAGCGGGTAAGTAGCAGTGACTACGGGGTTCCTGCCGGTAGATCTGGCCGGGCCTGTGTTTTTGCCTGCACCCAAGGACGCGGAGACGCTTACGATCCCGCGAATCGGTCAGTCGTTCGTGCGACGGCACTATGTGTTCCTGATCGTGCTCGGGCTGGCCGCTCTGGTGCGGCTCGTGACGATGACCGCCTATTTTCCTGCCTTCTGGTACTCGGATAGTTTTGGCTATCTCCCGCCAGCACTCCATCCATATCCATTTGCAGTCCGGCCGGTTGGCTATTCCCTGCTGCTGCTCTGGCCGCTTCGGGTAGTCCACAGCGTTGCTGCCGTAGCTGTCGTTCAGCATGTCTTCGGGCTCCTGGCAGGCACGCTGATCTATGTGCTGCTGCGCCGCCGCTTCCGGTTCGCCGGCTGGACCGCGACGCTGGCCGCAGCCCCGGTGCTGCTGTCCGCCTACGAAGTCCAGCTTGAGCACTTCATGATGAGCGACGCGCTGTTCATGATCCTGGCCGTGACTGCCCTGGTCATCGCCCTGTGGCGCCAGGTCCCGTCCATCGTGGCCTGCATCGCGGTCGGGCTGCTCCTCGCCGCGGCAGCCATCACCCGGATCGAAGGACTGCCGATGGCGGCCACGTTCGCGCTCGCGGTCCTCATCTCGCCTGCAAGCTTCCCCGAGCGCCTGGTGCGCGTCGTGGCCCTCGCTGTCAGCTTCGTTTTCCCCTTGCTGGTTTATGCCAGCTGGTTCGAAGACGTCCACGGCAGTTTCGAGCTGGAGTCCGCCTATGGCGGCGCGTTCCTTGCAGCAAGGGTCGAGCCGTTCGCCGACTGCGCGGTCATCCATCCCCCGGCGAATGAGCGATGGCTGTGCCTGAGCACCCCGGTGTCACGCAGGCTGCCTCCAGATGACTACCTGTGGGGACCTGCCGCGGTCACGCCCCTTGCTAAGCCCCCGACAGGACCCGCCTTCAGCGCAGCAACCAGCGCCGTCGCCGCGAAGTTCGCCATTCACGCCATCGAGCGCCAACCGCTGGCCTACGCCGCGAGCGTATGGCGCATGTTCCTCCAGACCTTCAAGTGGAACAGCGGCCCATATACCAACGGCCAGCAAACCTGGATGTTCCCGGCCCGCCAGCCCAAGACCGTGGCGCAGCTCGCACGAACTGTTCCCGGAAGTACCGACCAGTCGTTCTACCAGTACAACGGCGGCCGTAACCCCGACACGAAGTTCCGGCAGCCATGGGCGGGGATACTGCGGGTCTACCAGGACTTCGCCGTCGTAGCGCCGCCAGCGCTCGCTGGCATCCTGATCGCCGGCCTCATCGGCGTGTGCCTGGCGCTCCGCCGTCGTGGAGGTCCGGCGTTCCTGCCGTGGATCACCGGAATGCTGATGCTCCTCCTGCCGGCCGCGGTGTCCAGCTATGAAGCGCGCTATGTCGTGCCTACTGTCCCATTCTTCTGCATTGCCGCGGCACTAGGTATCAGGGAGATCGGCAACAGGAACCAGCGGCCTGACACGTGACCCGATGAACCAGGCATCGATCCCAGCCAGGCAGGACGGTGGAAACGCGGGCTAGAGAGCGAGGTACAGGGTGCTGATCTGCGCTTCCGGGTCAGCGGACGGATCGGTAGAAGAAGACGCAGCGCGTCCAGTGCGGTGAGCACCTCGGAGTTGATCTCATCCTGGCTGAGTGCGCGAGCAGTTGCGCACGGCCCACGCCCGGGGCAGAGCCGATGTCTTCGTCGCCGACACCGGCGACCTGGACGCCATCCGGAGTGTCGCCGCGGAGCTGGCTCAGCGGCATGACCATGTGGACGCCCTCGTGCACGCCGCTGGAGCGCTGGACGCGGCATAGGCCCCCTCGCCGCAGGGCATCGCGCGCGCAGTGGCTAGCCAGGTCGTGGGCCCGTTCCTGCTGACCGTTCTGCTGGCGTTACTGCTCCGCGAGCAGGCCAACGCCCGGGTGGTGTGGGTGTCGTCCGGAGGCATGTACGCCGAACCCCTGTCGGTTGCCAGGCTTGAGATGGGCCCCGGCGTCTACAATGGCACACCGGCCTACGCCAGGGCGAAACGGGCTCAGGTGACGCTCGCGTAGATGTGGGCCGACCGGCTGCGCGAGCAGGCTGTCGCCGTGCACGCCATGCACCCAGGCTGGCCGGACACCCCTGGCGTGAGGCGGTCGCTGCCGGCCGGCCTTCCGCCGGGGCGCCGCTGTGGGCGCCGATCGTCGCTGGCGTCGATCTGGCGCGTGGACGCCGGTCAGGTGGACGGCGCGGACGTTCGCGGCTGGATGGCCAGGCCCCTGATTGATCAGATCTTCCTTTTCTGTGCTGTCCTGTGTGGAGTGGGGCGAGCCGCCCGTCGATTGCTCCCTTCTCCGGCTGAATTTGGTAAGTGTGGCGTCATCCGCATCAGGGCGGTCGGCTTCCCCGGCCTGCTCATCGCTCCGTCGCCGAACGGGAGCAGGTCACGCTCCTGCACTAAGACAGTGACTACGACCTCATAGCGCAGATCACACGGCAGCCAGTGCAATGGGTAGTGCAGCGCGGAACCGTGCCCTGACACAACGCGCGTTCGGTCGCTGTGGACGCCCATCTGGCCCGCCTGTCCCTGCCGCGGCGGGGAGATAGCCGCGGGTCGCGTGGTTCCCGGCACGGTCCGCCGCATTGCCAGGACACTGCTTGCTCCCCCTGCTCAGGGCGAGTCCTCCGCCCGACACAGCCCGCCCCGTGCGCTGCCGGACAGTCACGCTAGCTACACGGGGATAAGCTCCACATGCATCTCGGCGGCCTCGGCCAGCCCTCGCAGATCGCCGGGATCGGAAGTCAGGATGTCGTCCCCATCACCGGCCAGGCATACCACCGCAGCGTCGATGGCATCGGACCGGCCGCTGCGGGCAAGCAACATCCCAGCCCGGCGCCCAAGGCCATCGTCAATCGGCACGACCTCGACTCCGTCCAGAAGCATGGCAACCGGCACCTGCCTGCCGCGGCCGCCGCGCCACACCTGCGCGACTACGCCGCCGCAGGTGAGCGGAACCCGGCCCGCGAGCCGTTCCCGCTTGACCAGCGCCACGACGTCGCGATCGCCGCGCTCCGCCGCCATGAACGCCCCGGCATCGAGGACCAGCATCAGGCCGCCCCGCGGCCGCCAGCAGGCCGGCCCCGCACGACCACCGCACGAGCCCGAGCCCGCCGCGCGGCGTCATGGATCTCCTGCTCGGAGATCTCACCATGCTCAGCTTCATGCGCAGCAATGAAGCTGTCCAGCGCCGCCAGCCGGCGATCATGATCGGCCTTCAGTCGCAGCGCATCATTCACCCATGCGCTCACGCTCTCCGCCTGGCCCCCGGCGACCGCCTCCTGGGCTGCCGCCACCAGCTCGGCATCAACTGATGCGGACAGCCGCTCCTTTCCGCTCATACCAATATGCTACACCACTGCCACCGCAGTGGCAGCAGAGTGAAGCGCGGCACCCGGTGACGCGGCCGCTCCATCAGGCCAGGACACGCCGTTCAGTCCCTGAACCCGGTCACTTAGTGTCACCGCTGCGAAGACTGCCGCTGCCCCGATGATCGCGCTGGGCCGATAGTGCTTGGACTCGCAGAACATCCAGTTCGGCGCGATGCCCAATCTCATTGCGGCAGATGAGTATGTCTGTCGCCCTGCCCGATGGAAGTATCAGACTGGGTAGCCGCGCCGTTGCCATTCGGCGCGGCGATCTGCTCAGCTGCTTTGTAGAGGTCGATCCTGTGGTCACAGGTTTGCTCTCAGCACTCGTGTATTGAGTTGGTCATACAACACTGAGGCTGGCAGAAGGTCTATCGCCGCCGCCCGCGTAGCCGGTCGCTGAGCTCGCGGGCGATCTCCCGGCCGGCGTCGCGCCGGGCGATTGCCTGCCGCTTGTCGAAAGACCGACGGCCACGCGCCAGGGCGATCTCTGCTTTCGCCCAGCCGTCCTGGAAGTACAGCGACAGCGGCACCAGGGTGACGCCGGCATCGCCCAGCCTCGCGAGGATCTTGTCGATCTCGCTGCGGTGCATGAGCAGCTTGCGGGCCCGCCGGGGCTGGCCGAGGACACGGCCGCCGTGGCGGCCGTGCCCGTGCTCGGCAATGTGCAGGCCGTGCAGCATCAACTCACCGCCGTGCTCGGCAACGAACGCGCCGGCCAGCGACGCGCGGCCGGCCCGCAGGGACTTCACTTCGTCACCGGCCAGGACTATCCCGGCCTCGTACGTCTTCAGAATCGTGTAATCATGCCGGACCCGCCTACTGGCGGCGATGAGCCTGCGGCCTGTGTCCCTGGACGCGGTGACCTCCCCCTCAGCCCCGGCTGCCCAATCCCGGCTGCCCAGACAGCGGCGCCGGGCAGGCACCCGCCGGCCCGACCGACCTCGGGTCACTGCCAGGCAAGCGGCCCGGTGAGCTTCCATGCCCGCCGCGGACGCTGCGGTCACGGATCGTACCGTAGGTCCCAACCGGACGTTCGGGCGGCGATTTCACCATGATCTCGGCCGTGCGCTATCATGGGATATCATGGGAGGGCCTATGACTGACATGCTCATCCGAGATGTACCTGACGAAGTCGTCGCCGCCGTAGACGCCCGTGCTAGCCGTCTGGGGCTGTCGCGCAGCGAGTATGTACGGCGCCGGCTCGCCCAGGACGCGGCCACTGCTGTCAGCGCCGTGACCACGCGTGACCTGGCGCGCTTCGCTGACGTCTTCGGGGATCTGGCCGACCCGGCTGTCATGTCGCAGGCATGGCGGTGACCGACTGGCTGATCGACAAGTCCGCCCTGGTCCGGCTGGGCAGTTCCCCGGACGCCGCAGAATGGGCAGGCCGGATCCAGCGCGGCCGGGTCCGGATCGCCACGGTCACCCGGCTCGAGGTCGGCTACTCGGCCCGGTCCGGCACCGACCTGCGGGCCGGCTTCCGGCAGCCGCCGCTGTCCGCCATGCCGGTCGAATACCAGACCCCGGCTATTGAAGACCGCTCGGTAGAGGTCCTCGCGCTTCTTGCCGATCACGGGCAGCACCGGGCACCGTCGATCCCTGACCTCATCATCGCCGCGACCGCTGAGCTGGGCGGCCTGACCATACTGCACGTCGACAAGGACTTCGAGATCATCGCCCGAATAACAAGCCAGCCGCTCGAACGGCTCGCTATCGGCTAGTACCGCCTCAAACCAACATCCGCTGCGTGGCAGAAGAGCAGTTTGCTGCGGGAGACCGGGCGGTAAATATTGTGTGGCGTCTGCCGGGCGGCGTCTGCTTTGGTGACGGCATGACTGGGTTTGATGATCCGGCGTTCTATGGCGCACGGTGGGCGAGTGTCTATGACGACCGCCATGGCGGTCTTGACCCTGAGCCTGCGGTGGATTTCCTCGCCGGTCTGGCCGGCGGCGGGCCAGTGCTGGAACTGGGGATCGGGACCGGCCGGATCGCGTTGCCGCTGGCGCGCCGTGGCGTGGCCGTGGAGGGTGTTGACGCTTCGGAGGCGATGGTCGGGCGGTTGCGGGCCAAGCCGGGCGGGGAATCGGTCCCGGTCACCATCGCGGACATGGCCGGGGTCGGGGTCGGCGGCCCGTTCCGGCTTGTGTACCTGGTCGCTAACACGCTGTTCGGTCTGCTCAGCCAGGCACGGCAGGCCGCGTGCTTCCAGAATGTGGCCAGGGTGCTCGGCCCGGACGGGATGTTCGTCATCGAATGCTTTGTCCCTGACCTGACCCGGTTCGACCGGGGCCAGCGAGTCCAGGCGCTGGCGGTGACCGAGGATTCGGCGACCTTCGAGCTTTCTCGTCATGATGCCGTGCAGCAGCGTGTCACCACCCAGGTCGTCACGCTGGACGTCGACGGCGTCCACCTGCGGCCGGTAGCCATCCGCTACAGCTGGCCGGGCGAACTGGACGTGATGGCCCGCCAGGCCGGGCTTCGCCTCGCTGACCGTTACGCCGGCTGGGACCGCCGGCCATTCGATTCGGCCAGCGGTCAGCACATCTCGGTCTACCGGGCCGGGTAGCGGCTGCGACCACACGGCCGGCATCACCGGCGGGCCCTGCAATGGGTTATGGGTGGTTGGCGAGCACAAGCGACGTGCAGGGGTGACCGGCATGGCCGACGTTCCCGTCATCCGTCCCGCGGATGCCAGTGACGCCAGGAAGATCGGCCTGATCAAGGTGCGGTCGCAGCAGTCCGCGTACCGGGGAAAGATGCCGCCCTCCGAGCATGAGAGGAACCTCTCGATGACGCGCCCGGACGTCATCTCAAGGCCGCGTGCGCTCCACTCGCCGTTCATCGCTTCCCGCAGCTAGGTGAGCCCGATCGTTGTGCTAGGGCGCCGGTATCCGGTAGATGGATACGTGAGACTGAGTGTCGGCGGTGAACTCAATCTCGGCCCAGTCCGCGTGCCGCGCCTCGAGCACGAATCCGGCCAGTTGTGCCATCAGGTCGAATTCTGAAAGCCGGCGGAGAACAGCGCTGCCGCGCTTGATCTCGATAAGGCCGAATTCGGGAACGCGCGGCGGGCAGCGGCGGTAGTCCTGTCCCGTTAGATGCCTGACGCGGCGTCGGGCGGCGCCGGGCGGCGTCGACGTCCTCCCGTCGGATGAGGCGTGGCACGCCAGCGCCAACTGATCTGCGAAAGCCCGCCGCCCGGAACGCGGCATGCAGATCCGGACGACATCGCGCACATATCGACGTGACCGGCGTGGCCTGCTGGGTTATCTGCCAAGAGCCGTCAGGCCACCGAACGGCGGTACGGCGCCGGATATGACCGCCGGTGGCCCGGCACCGGCGGATCGAGGCGCTGGAATTAAATCGAGTATCAACATCGAGCAGGATCCGGACCATATTGCGCCGACCCGGCGCATGCGCCAGGGCCACGCCCCCATGTCGGGCACCTTGAACCCAGCTGCCGAGAGCCGCCGCAGCCGTGCGGAGTAGCCCCAGAACAACCCGGTCAGTGCCCGGAATCCGACCTGCCGACCGGCCAGCCAGCAGGCACACCGATCGGCTCTGACCTGCTTATTTGCGCTCTCGCCCGGCTGAACAGGCGATCGTACATATGCGCGAAATAAGAAAGCCGCAGTGCGGCGGACGTTCGAATTTAATATCTTGAGCTTGCAGTGGAGCTATAGGGATTCGAACCCCAGGCCTCTTGCATGCCATGCCTGGCGGTTCCGTCTGATGGTATCGCGTGAGGTCGGGAGAACGCAGATCAGGCGGGCCGGTCCTAGTGCAGGGCCATCCAGCTTGCGTCGCCTGGCCCAGGTAGCGAATACGAGCGGGCCGCATGCCCAGGTCAAGGCCAGCGGCCGAGAACCCCACATAGTCACTACCACTGCTCGCCGACGTACACCGCGTCCCAGAACCGCCGCTCGAACCGTACGACCCGGCGGAACGTCCGCCGCAGCGCATCGCTCAGCGGCTCGTCGTCCAGCAGCGCGCCCACGTCAACGACCCACTGGCCGAACGCCGCCGACGACCAGTTGTCGATGAACGGCCAGTACGGCGAGTTAGGCTCCGCGCGAGCGCGCACCGCCGACCACGCGTCGAAGTACGCCTTCTCCGCAGCGTAGAGCGCGGTCAGCCCAACGGAATACCCGTCGAGCGCGCAGGCGTGCAGGTACGCCGAATAGCCCAGCGTCGTCGGACAAGGCTCACCAGAGAGCCGGATGCCGCGCCCGATGACCTCGTGGCGGAACAGATCGAGTTCTGCCTGCAACGGAACCAGCGCGCCGGCCAGCAGGTCACGCGCCTGCTCGGTGGGCGCCTGCGCGGTCAGGGTCGCCAGGAACCGGCGGAACTCGACAACGTAGAAATGGTCATCGACCAGCCAGCGATCGAATGTCTCGCGGGGCAGCGTCCCGTTGGCCGCGTCGACCACGAACGGGTGCGATGTCAGCGCAGCCCACAGGTCACCGTTGTGGGCCAGCAGTTGCGCGGAGGTGGTCACCCGCGCCACTGTACGACGTTGCACCTTGAGCGTGTCCTAGGAGCGCTCGCAGACCTCGTACGCGGGCAGTGGCGCGAACGTCTCCGGCGGACGGAACGCTTGCGGTTCCGACCCACCGCAGCCCGCCAGGCCCGGCGCCGAACCGTCCTGTCACCCCCGGGCCAACTCCCGAGTCTGGCCAGGTTAGCCGTTCGCATACGTGGGAGAGATCAGCGATGACCACCCGCACCGTGGCGGGGCCTCCGCTGGGGTAGAGCCGGTGCATACCATGTGTGCCTATGGCCCACCACGCCTAGCTGCGCAACGCCGCTGGGCTAGCCACCGCACAGCCACCGCACAGCCCCTGGCAGTGCGGCACGAACGCCGACACGAACGGCCCGCCGCGCCAGTACATCCCCAAGGGCACGGACCTGCGCAAGCACGACAACGACGACCTATACGCCGCTGCTGATATGCGCGCTCGCCCGCCTCACCGGGCGCTCGTACGTATGCGCGAAGCAAGAAAGCCGCCTCGCGGCAGCTGTTCGAATTCAATATCTTGAACTGGGAGTGGAGCTATGGGGATTCGAACCCCAGACCTCTTGCATGCCATGCAAGCGCTCTACCAACTGAGCTATAGCCCCTAAAACGTCCGGTCGGCTGAGCCTTCCGCCGACAGCGCCACGCCAGTGTACAAGAAACTGGCTAGTCCTCGTCGCCCGGCAGGCCGTCTGGCACAGGGTCGGGGAGCATCCCGACATTGTGCTCAAGCAGTCGCCACCGGGTACCCCGCCGAGACAGCACCGACCAGCGGCAGTTGCCAAAGGGGCCGAGTACCCGCGGCTCTGACGGGACGTCAAGCAACCGCGCGATCGCCAGCCCCAGTGCCGCGCCATGCCCGACAACGACCGTCAGCGATCCGCCGGGGGTGCCGTCGGCGATCCGCTCCAGCGCGGCCGACGCGCGATCAGCGACCGCCACGGCAGTCTCGCCGTCCGGCGGCGTCCAGGTCGCCCGCTCGGCGGGGTAGCGCTCGGCGATCTCGCGCTCGGTCATGCCCTCCCAGGATCCGCCGGAACGCTCCCGCAGATCCTTCTCTAGTTGCACGGTCAGGCCGGTCAGCCGGGCCAGTGCGGCAGCGGTGACCGAAGCCCGGCTCAGGTCCGAGGAGAAGATCGCCGAAGGGCACAGTGCCGCCAGGTAACGGGCCGCCTGGGCGGCCTGCACACGACCGGTCTCGTTAAGCGGGACATCGCTCTGCCCTTGGAACCGGCGCTCAAGGTTGTAGTCAGTCAGGCCGTGCCGCCACAGGACGAGCGTAACCAGGTCTTTCTGGTCGCCGCCTGGCCAGATACTCAGCCCGGCGGCGTCCTCTGCCGCGCTCAAGTCCTAGTCCCGCTCGGCGCGACAACTGCCATTGCGGTCAGCAGCCCTCGCCGCACCGACAGGCTCCGGCAGCGGGATCACCGGACAGTCCTTCCAGAGCCGCTCAAGGGAGTAATAAACGCGCTCCTCCGCATGCTGGACGTGGATCACGACATCGATATAGTCCAGCAGCACCCAGCGCGCTTCCCGCTCGCCCTCGCGGCGGGCAGGCCGCGCGCCGGCCTTGCGCAGCCGCTCCTCGATCTCGTCCACGATCGCCCGGACCTGGCGATCGTTGGCGGCCGAACAGAGCAGGAAGGCGTCAGTGATCACAAGCTGCTCGCTGACGTCGTAGGCAATGATGTCTGAGGCGAGCTTGTCAGCCGCGGCTGCGGCCGCGATCTCCACGAGCTCGACGGCCCTGTCGGTGGCAGTCACGTGTGCTGGCAGTCCTCCTTGGCTCGCCCTTGGTCTCCGCGATTCACGCCCGGCAACTTCCGGAGACTCAGGCTCAGACCAAGACTATCCGGGACCACTGACAACACGGGAGACCGCATCCGCGGCGGTTCATTGCTTTGCATCCATAAGGGCGGGAACGGGCAGTAGCAGCCCGGCTCCTGCCCTCGCGGCCTGGAGTGCACTTTCTGTGCATTTGCGGCAACAGGGAAATTGCCGTGACCGGGTCATTCGCGGTAGAGGCCGCGCTTTGCGATGTACTGCACGATGCCGTCAGGGACGAGGTACCAGATCGGATGGCCGGCCTGCACCCGCGCCCGGCACTCGGTCGACGAGATCGCGAGTGCCGGAATCTCCACGAGGCTGACCGGGCCGTCCGGCAGGTCGGACATGGAGAGCTGGTGGCCCGGCCGGGTACACCCGACGAAGTGCGCCATCGCCAGCAAATCGCCCGAGTCGCGCCAGGAGATCATCTTGGCGAGCGCGTCCGCGCCGGTGATGAAGAAGAACTCGGCCTCCGGTCCGCGCTCGGCTCGCAGGTCGCGCAGGGTATCGACGGTGTAGGTCTCCCCCGGCCGGTCGATGTCGACACGGCTGACCGAGAATCGCGGGTTCGAGGCCGTCGCGATGACGGTCATCAGGTACCTGTCCTCGGCTGGCGACACCCTACGGTCGCCCTTCTGCCAGGGCTGCCCGGTCGGCACGAAGATGACCTCGTCCAGGCTGTAGTAATGCCCGACTTCGCTCGCCGCGACGAGGTGGCCATGATGGATCGGGTCGAATGTGCCGCCCATGATGCCGATCCGCTTACCTGTGCCCAGCGGCCGGGCTACCGCAGGATGATCAAGCTGGCCGCGCTGGCCGTCAGTCATCGGTAGTCAGGAGCGCGGTGCTCGCCTGGCCCGCCGCCCCTCCCCTTTCTATCGCTACCTGCGGTTATACCGTACGCAGACCGGTGATCTTCCCTGGGACTGCCGGAGCGGCGACCGGTCACACCGGATAGGTGACTCCGGTGAGTTGCTCCGACTCCGCCCACAGCCGCCGCTGGGCCTCCCGGTTGTGCGAACGGACGCTGGAGCTGACGACCACCGGGTAGCCGGTGAGCTGGAGCGGCCCGTCAGGTCCGTAGTAGGTACCGCCGATGGCGTCCGGGTCCGTCGCGGCCCGCAGCGTGGGCAGGGCCCCCATCGAGCCGTCTTGCACCCACCAGGAGTTGAGCAGCCCGAGCCTGGGGCTCATCGCCCGCTGCGACAGCCCGGACAGATGCCTGGTCAGGTCGGTCCTGGCGGTGCCGGGATGGGCGCCTAGCGCGATCGTCTGTGCTCGCGCCGCGGCGAGCCTGCGCTGCAGTTCGTAGGTGAACATCAGGTTCGCCAGCTTGGACCGGCCGTAGGCGGCGAACTTCTGGTAATGCCCAGCCGACTGCAAGTCGGCGAAGTTCATCCGGCCCGCCCGGTGCGCGTTACTGCTTACCGTCACTATCCGCGAGCCCGGCTTCGCCAGCAGCGATCCCATCAGCAGGCCGGTCAGCGCGAAGTGGCCAAGATGGTTGATGCCGAACTGCAACTCGAAGCCGTCCTTGGTGCGGGAGTAAGGCGGCATCATCACTCCCGCGTTGTTGATCAGCAAGTCCAGCACCGGAAACCTCGCGGTCAGATCGGCCGCGGCCGCGCGCACCGATTGCAGCGAAGCCAGGTCAAGCACCGCCGTCTCGACGGCGCCGGGCGGCTGAGCGGCCCGGATCGCGGCAGCGGCTGCGGCCGTCCTGGCCGTGTCGCGGCCGGCCAGGACCACGGTTGCCCCGTGCTTGGCGAGCACTCGTGCGGTCTCCAGCCCGAGGCCCGAGGTTGCTCCGGTGATCACGGCGATCCGTCGGCTCTGGTCGCCTACGTCCGCCGCCGTCCAGTTCCCGACGTCGCCACCTTGCGTCATCTCGGTTCCTCTCTCGTCACGCTCCGCACCTGCCCAAGCACATCACGCGCAAGACGGCGTCCGGCCGCTGCTGTCCTGACCGGCCCGCATGGCGGGCCGGTATCCGGCCAAATTCCGGCGGCCGGCGCGAGCTTTCTCGCCGGGCGGCCGGCCCGCGCTCGCCTAGCGCCGACGGACGAGATCGACTCCGCCACGCCGACACCCTAGCTCGTTGCTGGCTTCCACCGCCCGATATGAGGAGTTTGCCGCCAGCAAGCGACTAGGTAGTGGCCGGGCCGGGCGGGCGCGACACTGATCCGCGCCGGAATCGGCTAGGTCAGCCGAGTCCGCGCACCGGGGGCTCGTCCCCGGCCCGCCAGCGTGCTACCCGGACTGCCTTGCCGACCTCGGTCCTCGGCACCGACCCTGTCGGCATCAGCCGGACAGCCACCGAGAGCCCGAGCGTGCCCCTTAGCTCGGATTCGATCAGCGTGACCTGCGGGGCCGGCCCCTGCCACCCCGTTCCCGCCTCGCAGACAGCCAGCAGCCGTGGTTGCGCCGACCGCTCGTCGACCACCAGGAGGTAGTCGGGCGACAGCGCGTCGTGGGCGAGCAGCACGCGCTCGACCTCGCTGGGGTACACGTTGACGCCCCGGATCACCAGCATGTCGTCCTTACGGCCGGTGACCTTGCTCATCTTCACCAGGGTGCGCCCGCACGGGCAGGTGCCCCGTCGCAGCGACGCGATGTCACCGGTCCGGTACCGTAGCAGCGGCAGGGCCTGCTTGGTCAGCGTCGTGAAGGTGAGCTCGCCCGGCTGACCGTCGGGCACCGGCAGGCCGGTCACCACGTCGAGCGCCTCGACCAGGAAATGATCCTCGTTCACGTGCAGGCCGTCGGCGGCGACGATGCACTCGGCGGCTACGCCGGGCCCGATGATCTCGGACAGGCCGTAGATGTCCAGGGCACGGATCCCGAGCAGGCTTTCCAGCCTGAGCCGCAGTTCTTCGGTCCACGGCTCGGCGCCGAAGATGCCCGCCCGCAGCGCCAGCCCCTGGCCCGGGCCAACGCCGGCCTCGGCCAGCGCCTCGCCGAGCCGGATCGCGTAGGACGGGGTGCAGGTCAGGATGTCCGGCTTCAGGTCCCTGATCAGCGTGACCTGACGCGGGGTCATCCCGCCGGATGCGGGAACGACGGTCGCACCCATCTCGATTGCGCCCTGGTGGATGCCAAGTCCGCCAGTGAAAAGGCCATAGCCGTAAGCGTTGTGCACGATGCTCGCAGGGGTGGCGCCTGCCGCGGTTAGGGCTCGCGCGCACATCCGGGCCCAGAGCTTGATGTCATCGCGGGTGTAGGCGACCAGCGTCGGCCGACCGCCGGTGCCGCTCGACCCGTGTACCGCCACGACATCCTCACGAGGCACCGCGAGCAGCCCGAACGGATAAGCGTCCCACAGATCGGCCTTACTGGTCACCGGCAGCCGGGACAGCACGGCCAGGTTCACGTCCGCCCCGGCCGCCACTCCCGCTTCCTTCAGCCGCACTCCCTGAACCCCGCCCAGCGCGAGCAACCGGTCGATAAGTGCGCGCAGTCGCTCGAGCTGCAGCCCGGTGAGCTGCTCTGCAGGCATCGACTCTGCACCGGGCTCGAACATCGCCGGCGATTCCGCTGCTGACATGTGACCAAACCTCTTCCGTGCTGCGCCTACGATGCTGCTATGACCACTGTGCCGGACCGCTCCCGGATCCGTCTGCCGGGCATAAGCTCTCGTGCTTACGAGCACCCCGCCGATCGGTCAGCGCTCGTGGCGCTGCGCAAGCTGACCGGTTTCGACACCATACTCAAGAATCTGGCCGGGCTGTTCAACGACCGTGCGCTGCGGCTGATGTTCCTCGCCAGCGCGGTGCGCGCGTCCCCGGACCAGTTCCCCGATCTGCACCAGGCGCTGATGGACAGCTGCTACATCCTGGACGTGCCGCGGGTGCCGGAGCTCTACATCAGCCAGAACCCGATCGTCAACGCCATGGCGCTCGGCTCCGACAAGCCGTTCATCGTGCTGAACAGCGGCATCGTGGAACTGATGGATCCCGAGGAGATCCGGTTCGTCATCGGCCACGAGCTTGGCCATGTGCTGTCTGGCCACACCGTCTACAACACGATGCTCTTCTACCTGGTCGCGCTGGCCAACCGGCTCGCGCTGGTCCCGTTCGCCTGGGTCGGCCTTAAGGCCGTCATCTGGGCACTGGAAGAGTGGCACCGTAAGTCCGAGATGTCCTGTGACCGGGCCGGCCTGCTGGCCACCCAGGACGTCGAGGCCGCGCGGCGAGCGCTGATGAAGCTGGCCGGCGGTCGCCGCCTGGCCGAGCTCAGCAGCAACGAGTTCCACCGGCAGGCACGCGAGTACGACGCCGTGCCCGACGTCAGGGAGAGCCTGCTCAAGCTGCTGCAGCTGCAGGGCACCACGCACCCCTTCGCAGTCGTGCGCTTCGCAACCCTGGATCGCTGGGCGGCCGAGGGCGAGTACCAGGCAATCCTGGCCGGGAATTACCCGCGCCGGGAGGACGACGCTGACGCGTCGGTCGGCGAGGAGTTCCGCGCCGCGGCCAAGTCCTACCAGGACTCCTGGAACCGCAGCGCTGATCCGCTGATCGGCGCCGTGCGCGGCGTCGCGAACGGGGCGGCAGGGGCGGGCAGCAAGCTGTTCAACCGGTTCACCGGCAACGACCGCCGCGACAGCGACGACTAGCCCTCGACTAGCCCCGGCTGGGCAGCTTCGGCGAGAGATCTTCGCCGCCTGCGACGGCCTGGGACCTGGTGACGGCCCAGCGACAAAGGATCGCTAGTGCCGTCCGGCGGGGCTCAGCGCCGGGCGCAAGCGCCTGAGCACCTCGGGCAACTGCCCGGGATGTACCACGCCGACCTGCTGCGTCGCCCTGGTCAGCGCGACGTAGAGGTCGTTGAGGCCGCGCGGCGACTCGGCCAGGATCCGGGCCGGATCGGCGATCAGCACGCAGTCGAACTCTAGCCCCTTGGCCTGCTTCACGGTCAGCACCACGACCGGGCTGGTGAGGTCCGGATCAGCGCCGATGGCCGTGCCGGGCAGTGCCGCGCTGACAGCCGAGCCCAGGCGGCCGGCGAGTCCGGCCGGCACGATCACGGCGAGCTTGCCGTCGCCGGCCTGCCCGGCCAGCCGCACCGCGGCTTCCGCCACGGCGGCTGTGAGTTCGTCCGGCTCGGCCTGCACGTGCCATGGCTGATAGCCGGACTCGCGCACCGAGCGCGGCGGCCGCAGATCCGGATCGATCGCCGCCAGCACGTCGGCCGCGACTGCCATGATTTCGGCCGGGGTGCGGTAGTTGACCGTCAGCGGCGCCAGCCGCCACCGGCCTGGCAGGTACGGATCCAGCGCCTCGTTCCAGGAGGGCAGGCCGGCAAGGTCGCCGGTCTGGGCGACATCCCCGACGATGGTCAGCGACCTGGCCGGGCAGCGCCGCATCAGCATCCGCCATGCCATCGGCGACAGCTCCTGCGCCTCGTCCACGATGACATGGCCGAACGCCCAGGTCCTGTCGGCGGCCGCGCGCTCCGCAGCGGTCAGGCTCTGCTCTTCCGCAAAGCGGGCGGCTAGCCGGCCGGCGTCGACGAGGTCCGCGCCCATCAGGAGCTCCGGGTCGTCCTCGTCCCCGCGTCCGATGATCTCAAGCACGCCCTCCGCATAAGCCTCTTCCCGGCGGCGCCGCCTGGCCTTCGCCGCCCTCGCCGCCCGGTCGTCCTCGCCAAGCAGTTCAGCCGCCTCGTCCAGGAGCGGGACGTCGGCAGGCGTCCAGGGCTGGCCCGCTGTCCGAAGCAGTGCCTCCCGGTCTGCCTGCGGCAGCCGCGGCGCCGCTGACGCGAGCCGGCCGGGGTCAGCAAGCAGGTCGCCGACAAGCTGCTGCGGGGTGAGCGCCGGCCAGAGCTCGGCGATGGCAGCGCGTACGGCGGGATCGGAGCGCAGTTCCCGACGCAGGTCATCAAGATCGCGGGAGTCCATCAGGCCCTCGCCGGTCCGCACGTCAGTCCCGATCTGACTAGCCAGCTGCCGGGTGAGCGCGTTGATGATCTCCCTGGCAAAGACCGACCGCGCCTGATTATGCGGCCGCCGGGAACGCCGGGCCCGCTCCCGGGCCAGGGCGACCGCACGCGGAGTCAGCCGCAGCCGGCCCGCGCTCGCCCCGATATCGGGCACCGCCTGTTCTCGTCCGGCCGCGGTCACCAGCCGGATGCTGGCGACATCGGCCCTGATCTCGAGCGGCTCCGGCGGCACGCGCTGGCGGTCCCTGACGGCCGCAGCGATGACCCTGGCCATCCCGGTACTGCCCTTGATCGCGGCTACCCTGGCGGGCTCGCTCGCGCTCGCGCTGACACCGGGGAACAGGTCACCGATGGTGGACAGCAGCACGCTGGTCTCGCCAAGCGACGGCAGCACCTGGCCGATGTAGCGAAGGAACGTGGCATTCGGCCCGACGACCAGCACGCCGCGCTTTTCCAGCTGGCGCCGGAAGTTATAGAGCAGGTAGGCAGCCCGGTGCAGCGCTACCGCGGTCTTGCCGGTGCCAGGGCCGCCCTGCACGACCAGCGCACCGGCCATCGGCGCCCGGATGATGACGTCCTGCTCGGCCTGGATGGTCTCGACGATGTCGGCCATCGATCCGGTGCGGCTCCGGTTGAGGGCAGCGAGCAGGGCCGACTCCCCGGTCAGCCCATCGCGGCGGGTCGGGTCGGCTGCGGCGAGGTCGAGGACCTCGTCATCGAGGCCGGTGACCTGCCGTCCGCTGGTCGTGATGTGCCTGCGCACCCGGACGTCGCCTGGCGAGGCGGCGGTCGCGAGGTAGTACGGCCGGGCCGCGTCAGCGCGCCAGTCCATCAGCAACTGCTCGTAGTCGTCAGTGTCGGAGTGGATCCCGATCCGCCCGATATAGCGCAGCTCCCCGCCGGTGAATTCGAGCCGGCCGAAGCACAGCCCGTTCTCGGCCGCGTCGAATTGCGCCAGTTGCTGGCGGTACATCGAACTGAACGTCTCGCGCTCTACCCTCGACTGGTGCGTGCCGCCAGTCTGCCGGAGAACTCCGGCGAGTCGCCGGCCAGCCAGCCCCCTCAGATCGTCCAGCCGCGCGTAGAGCAGCGAAATGTAGTCTTGCTCGCGATCCAGTTCCGCGTTTGACAACCATGCTCCTTATTGCCTATAATGGGCCCGGCGTGTTTTTATCTAAGGCGCGAAGTTTATTTATTCGTAGGCGCTACAAGTGAGTAGCGCTATTTTTTATTTCCGGAGCTACCCGGAAAGCGGCACCCCGCTGACGGCAAGCCGGCGATCGAGGATCGCTAGGCAGGCAGGAAGATCGCTGCGCGTCGCGCCCGGCCGCCAGCATTCGCGCCCCGGCTAACCGAGCCGGATGTCGGTTCCGCGCGGTCCGAGCGCGGCACCATCGGCCGAAACTCCGGGATCCCAGTCGAAGACCACCGAGTTGTCTTCCTCGCCGATCAGCACCTCGGCCCCCGCCGTTGCGCCTGCCTGCGCCAGCGCCTGCTCGATGCCGAGCTTCGCCAGCCGGTCGGCCAGGTAACCGACGGCCTCGTCATTGGAAAAGTCGGTCTGCAGGATCCACCGGCGTGGCTTGTCTCCGATGACGCGGAAGCTGTTGTCCCCGGTGGCCACGAGTTCGAAGTCCGGGCCTGCCACCGGCTGTGGCCGCAGCACCAGCCTGGTGGGCTCGGCCGGCGGGGCGGCCGCCCTGGCCGCGGCGATCACCGAGGCCATGCTGAACGCCAGGTCGCGCAGGCCCTCGGTGGACGCCGCGGACACCCGCTGCACGGTCAGGCCGCGAGCCGCAAGCTCCGGCTCCACCAGGTCAGCTAGCTCCCTCGCCGCCGGAATGTCGATTTTGTTGAGCGCGACAATCCGCGGCTTGCCGGCCATCAGCGCCCCGGTCAGGTCCGCATAAGCGGCCAGCTCAGCCTCGAGCGCATCCAGGTCGCTAAGCGGATCCCGGCCGGGCTCATCGATCGCGCAATCCAGCACGTGCACCAGCACCGTGCACCGCTCGACGTGCCGCAGGAAGTCAAGCCCGAGGCCCTTGCCGCCACTGGCGCCGGGAATCAGGCCCGGCACGTCGGCAACCACGAACTGGACGTGACCGGCCTCCACGACACCGAGGTTCGGCGTCAGGGTGGTGAACGGGTAGTCCGCGATCTTGGGCCGGGCCGCCGACATCGCCGCGATAAGCGAGGACTTCCCGGCGTTCGGGAAGCCCACCAGGCCGGCATCTGCGACCGTCTTCAGCTCCAGTACCAGGTGCAACTCCGGGCCGGGCTCGCCGCGCAACGCGAAGCCCGGCGCCTTCCGCTTGGTCGAGGCCAGCGCCGCGTTGCCCAGGCCGCCACGGCCGCCCGCGGCTGCCACGTAGCGGGTCCCGGCACCGGTGAGGTCGGCCAGTTGCTCGCCGTCCGCGGTCTTGATCACGGTCCCATCGGGAACCTTGAGTACCAGGTCAGCTCCATCGCCGCCGTTGCGATTGCCGCCGAGCCCGGGTTTGCCGTTGCCTGCCCGGCGTACCGGCCTGCGGTGGAAGTCCAGCAGCGTCGTGACGCCGGGATCGACCTCGATGATCACGTCACCGCCGCGGCCGCCGTTGCCGCCGTTGGGGCCGCCGAGTGGCTTGAACTTCTCCCTGTGAACCGATGCGCAGCCATTGCCGCCATGCCCGGCCTGCACCCGCACCTCGGCCCGATCAGCGAATTCCGCCACCGGAAACCCCCTTATGCCAACACAAGAGGGCGGACCTGCCCGGTCCGCCCTCCGTAAGTCATGTCACGCCAGCCCGCAGCGCAGGCCAGCTGTCCAGCCGTTCGCCAGCGGGCCTACCCCGCAGTTGGGGTACCGGCCTGCACGGGCAGCACGCTGACGGCCCGGCGGCCGCGCCGCATGCCGAACTGCACTTTGCCGTCAACCAGCGCGAACAGGGTGTCGTCCCCGCCGCGGCCGACTCCGATGCCGGGGTGGAAGTGAGTGCCATGCTGGCGCACGATGATCTCTCCTGCGCCCACCACCTGACCGCCGAATCGCTTGACGCCAAGCCGCTGCGCGTTCGAGTCGCGCCCGTTCCGGCTGGACGACGCGCCCTTCTTGTGTGCCATCTCGGCTCAGCCCTTCTTGCCCGAACCGGCGCCAGCCTTGGCGGCGCCGATGCCCGTCACCCGGACCTGGGTGTACTTCTGCCGGTGACCCAGGCGACGACGATAACCGGTCTTGTTCTTGTAGTGGATCATGTTGATCTTGGGTCCGGCCGCGGCACCCACGATCTCGGCGGTGACCTGGTAACCGCCAAGCTCCGCTGGGCTGCTGATGACCTTCCCGTCGTCTACGACAAGCAGGGCGGGCAGCGTGATGCTCTGCCCTACCTCGCCAGCCAGCTTGTCGATGGTCAGGACGTCGTCAACGGACGCTTTCTCCTGCCTGCCACCGCAGCGCACGATCGCGTACACCGAGAGTTCTCTCCTCTTTGTGCGAACCCGCGCGGGATTCCGAGGCCGGAGGCGGGCTTGCCTGACATTGCGCTGCTGGGCTATCGGGCCGCGTGGCGGCCCGATCCTGTCACATGCGCCGACCAAGCAGCATATCAGACCAGACGCCCAGTCAGCTGTTCGCCGGGCCGGCCTCGTCCAGCGTGCCGTTGCTGGCTCCGTCACCGGGCCCGGAACCATCATCCTGCTGGTAACGCGGAATTGCCACAGCAGCCTCGCCGCTCACTGCTCCGGCTGCGCCGTCAGCCAGCGAGCCATCAGCCACCGAGCCGTTGGCCATGGCGGCGGACGTAACCGGCGCATCCGCGAGCACGCTGTCGGCCGCGACCGGGCTCGGGGGGCCGGCGGGCCTGGCAGCCCTCGAGCGTGACCCGCGGCTTCTCGCTGAGCCGCCCGCCACAGTAGCTGGCGTCGGCGAGGCAGTCTCGGCCCCGGACTCGGCCCCGGACTCGGCGACGGCAGCACCAGTGCTGCCGGCCCGCCGCGAACCGCTTGCCCTGCCACGATCCCGGCCGGCCTTTCCGTTGCCGGAATCCGGGCTACTGCCATCCTGGCCGCGCGCGTTCCGTGACGAAGCAGCGTCTTTGCCGGAACCGCTGTCGCGGCCGGAACCGCTGTCGCGGCCGGAGCCAGGGCCGTGGGAGTGATCCACCGGCTCGAGGGAGACGAGGACGCCGCGGCCGTTGCAGTGCTCACAGGGCACCGAGAACGCCTCCAGCAGGCCCGAGCCGACGCGCTTGCGGGTCATTTGCACCAGGCCGAGCGAGGTGACCTCCGCGACCTGGTGCTTCGTCCGGTCCCTGGCCAGGCACTCCAGGAGCCGGCGCAGCACCAGCTCGCGGTTGCTTTCCAGGACCATGTCGATGAAGTCGATGACCACGATGCCGCCCACGTCGCGCAGCCGCAGCTGGCGGACGATCTCCTCGGCAGCCTCCAGGTTGTTCCTGGTGACGGTCTGCTCCAGGTTCCCGCCCTGGCCGGTGAACTTGCCGGTGTTCACGTCGATGACCGTCATGGCCTCGGTGGGATCGATCACCAGTGAGCCGCCGCTCGGCAGCCAGACTTTCCGCTCCAGCGCCTTGGCTAGCTGCTCGTCGATCCGGTGAGCGGCGAACACGTCCTTGCCGCCATCCCAGCGCTGCAGCCGGTCCGCCAGGTGCGGGGCGACATAGCGGACGTACTCGTCCACCAGGTCCCACTCGCTGTCGCTGTCGATGATCAGGTTGCTGAAGTCCTCGTTGAAGATGTCCCTGACCACGCGCAGGGTCAGGTCCGGCTCGCTGTAGAGCAGGTCGGGCGCGCTGGCGGTCTTGGCCCGCTTCTCGATTGCCTCCCACTGAGCGGCCAGCCGGGCCACGTCGCGGGAGAGCTCCTCCTCGGAGGCTCCTTCAGCGGCGGTCCGGACGATGACCCCGGCCTGCTCGGGCATCACCTGCTTGAGGATCTGCTTCAGCCGGTTGCGCTCGGTGTCGGGCAGCTTGCGGCTGATCCCGGTCATGCTGGCACCGGGCACGTAGACCAGGTACCGGCCGGGCAGGCTGACCTGGCTGGTCAGCCGGGCGCCCTTGTGACCGATCGGGTCTTTTGTGACTTGCACGAGGATGGACTGGCCGGACTTCAGCGCCGACTCGATCCGCTTGGACTCACCCTCAAGCCCGCTAGCGTCGAAGTTGACCTCGCCTGCGTACAGGACGGCATTCCGCCCCTTGCCGATGTCGACGAACGCAGCCTCCATCGAGGGCAGCACGTTCTGCACCTTGCCGAGGTAGACATTGCCGACATAGGACTGATGACTGGCCTTGTCCACGTAGTGCTCGACCAGCACGCCGTCTTCCATGACGGCGATCTGCGTCCGGTCGCCATGCTGGCGCACGACCATGACCCGCTCGACGGCCTCACGGCGAGCCAGGAACTCTGACTCGGTGATGATCGGCAGCCGCCGACGACCGGATTCCCGGCCCTCGCGCCGGCGCTGCCGCTTGGCTTCCAGCCGGGTCGAGCCCTTGACCGCCCGGACGTCGGTGACATCGGCCTTCTCCCGCGGCACGCGGACGTGCACAACCGTGTTGGGCGGGTCATCGGCCGTCGCGGCCGCGGCGGGCTCGCCGTCGCCACCGCTCCCGCTCCGGCGGCGGCGCCGGCGGCGCTTAGCGGTGCCGGCCGCAGTCCCCGCTGTTCCGTCCTCGTCCTCCGCCGCCTGATCCCCGGCCAGGTCGGGCTCGGCGCGATTGTCCGCCGCGGCAGCGGCCGCGCCGTCAGCGCTCTCGCCGCCGCTTTTGCCCCGGCCACGGCCGCCGCGCCGCCGACGCCTTCCGCCGGGCCCCTGCTGGCTATCCTCACGGCCGTCACCGCCGTCCTCGCTGTCGCCATCCGGACCGTGCCCGGCCGCGCTACCAGGCCCGGGCTCCGGGCGGGCCGGATGAGCCGGGGCGGGGCGGGCCGCCGGGATCTCGGGCGGCTGGAAGATAACCAGCGGAGGCTGGAATGCCGCCGGGGCGGGCGGCGGCGCCGCAGGCTCCGGGGCGTGGCTGACCGGTGGCTGGCTGACCGGTGGCTGGCTGACCGGCGCCTGCCAGCTGACCTGATGCTGTGCCCCGGCCGGTGGCGCCGCCTCATGCTGGCCGGCCGCAGGTTCCGCGGCCGCAGGTTCCGCGGCCGCGGCCGACGCCGGCCGACGCCGACCAGAACGACCGCGGCTGGCCGGCGCGCCGTCACCAGCATCCGCCGCGGCGGATCGGCTGCCGCCTGGCTCGCTCGGCCCCGGTTCGCCTGCGCCAGATTCGCCTGCGCCAGTCTCCCTGGCGCCGACCTCGGCCGCTGCGGCGCTGGCGCCGCGCACGGGCATCTCGCCGTCCGCCGGCGGCCCGGATGCGGCCGGCCCATCCGGCGGCCCGGATGCAGCCGGGGTAGCCACTACGGGCGGTCCGGCTGGCCGGGTTACCGCCCGGCGAGTCCGCCGGGTCGGCTTGCCGGCCTGGCTGTTGTTGTCTCCGGATGACCCGGCAGTCCCGGCGGAACCGCCGGATCCGATCGTGCCATCAGCTGACTCTCTGTTCTGTCGCTCGATCTCGAGCATTCGGGCGATCTCTTTCGTCAGGCTCCCGGGCGCAGCCGGCCTCACCGGGCCGCTCCGCGCCACGCGGGAGCTGTTCGTACGCGCTGGCTGGAGCGGTGCCCGCCGTCGTGGCGTCCCCCGCTACCAGGCACGTTTCCATTACCTGTCCTTGCTCAGCGTCCCGCCTGCCTGGCCGGGGCGCTTCCGCCATGGTCGCAGCCCCCAGGGCAGCAGCCCCGTGAAAGCCAGCTGACGCAGCGGCAGCATCAGTGCACAGCGGCCCCTGAGCCAACCGCGTCACCAGCGGAGGCGATGCAGGCTCCAGGGCCGACATATGGCGGAGCGCAACCAAGATGTCTTCGGGTCGCACGGCAGGTGCCATGTGCCGAACAACCATTCGAAGTATCGCACATCCAGTCGGCGCTTCCGCAGTGGCTCGCCGATCTACCTCCAGCGATACCACCCCGGCCCTGGCATCGAGCCGGCGGACTCCCTTGCTGGTGAGGCGCTCCACATCCGCGTGCTCGGCGGCGAGAAACGCCTCGACTGCTCCGATCGCGTCATCCGGCGCGACCCCCGGCAGCACGACCTGCCATTCCGAGGCCTCGAGCCGGGGCGCCGCCTGGGCGGCCAGGTCGGCGACCTCGATCACGTCGATCCCCTCCGGCAGGGACGAGCCCAGCCGGTCCCTGACGACATCAGGATCAAGCTCTGCCGTGAGGGAGATCTCAAGGAACTCGGCCTCGCTGGCAGCCCCGGTGGGGGCGCCGCCAGAGTACGAAATCTTCGGATGCGGCGAGAAACCGGCTGAGTGCGCGACCGGTAGCCCGGCGCGCCGGACACCCCGTTCCACCGCACGCGCTATATCCCTGTGACTCGCGAACCGCATCCTGCCACGCTTAGCGTATCTGACTATCAGCCGTTGAACCGCTGGCAGCGGCGCCGGCCCAGCCGGCTGCTGACGCGCCACCCTTACCCCGCCCCGCCAGTCATCGCCAACGACTGAATCGCCGGCGCCTGACCGGCCCCTGAAGACCTGCCATCTACAACACTCAGCGGCAGCAAACGCTTCCCGGTCGGCCCGGCCTCGATCTCAGTGCCCATCGCCGGGCAGACCCCGCACTCGAAACACGGCGTCCAGCGGCAGTCATCGACCTCGGCGGCACCCGACGCATCGGTCGCGGCCAGCCAGTCCTGCCACAGCCAGTCCCGCTCCAGCCCGGCATCCAGGTGATCCCAGGGCAGGATCTCGTCATAGCCGCGTTCGCGGGTGGTGTACCAGGCCAGGTCCACCGGTTCGGTGGCCAGCGCTGCCGACGCGCACCGCTCCCAGCGCTCAAAGGAAAACGACTCGCTCCAGCCATCGAACCGGCCGCCGTCCTGCCAGACCGCCCGGATCACCTTCGCAACCCGCCGGTCGCCGCGCGACAGCAGGCCCTCGACAATCGACGGCTTTCCGTCGTGGTACCGAAAGCCGATCGCCTTCCCGTACCGCCGGTCCGCGCGCATCGCCGCGCCCAGCGCCTTCAGCCGTGCATCCACGGTCTCGTGATCACACTGGGCCGCCCACTGGAACGGGGTATGCGGCTTGGGCACGAATCCGCCGATTGACACCGTGCAGCGGATGTCGTTGCGGCCGGTCGCTGCCCTGCCTGCCTGGATCACCCGCTGTGCGAGCGCCGCGATGGCCAGCACATCCTCGTCGGTCTCGGTCGGCAGACCGCACATGAAGTACAACTTCACCTGCCGCCAGCCGCTCGCGTACGCGGTGCTGACGGTCTTGATCAGGTCGTCCTCGGTGACCATCTTGTTGATCACCTTGCGGATCCGGTCGGACCCGCCCTCCGGGGCGAACGTCAGCCCGGAGCGCCTTCCGTTCCGGCTGAGCTCATTGGCCAGCGTCACGTTGAATGCATCCACCCTGGTCGAAGGCAGCGACAAGCCGGTATTCGTGCCCTCGTACCGGTCCGCCAGGTCGATGGCAACCTCGTTGATCTCGCTGTGGTCGGCGCTCGACAGGGAGAGCAGGCCCACCTCGCTGAAGCCGCTCGCAGCCAGCCCGGCCTCGACCATCGAGCCGATCGCGGTGATGGACCGCTCGCGCACCGGCCGGGTGATCATGCCTGCCTGGCAGAACCGGCAGCCCCTGGTGCAGCCACGGAAGATCTCCACACTGAACCGCTCGTGCACGGTCTCCGCCAGCGGGACCAGCGGCTTGGCCGGATACTGCCAGGAATCCAGGTCAGTCACGGTGTGCTTGGCCACCGAGCGCGGCACGCCCGGCCGGTTCGGCACCACTGCGCTGATCGTCCCGTCGGGCCGGTACGACACGTCGTAAAACCGCGGTATGTACACCCCACCCCGAACGGCGAGTCGTAGCAGCAGGCCATCGCGTCCGCCCGGACGCCCGGCCGCCTTCCAGGTGCGGACCAGCCGGGTAATCGCCAGCACGGCCTCCTCGCCGTCGCCGAGAACCGCTCCGTCGATGAACTCGGCGATCGGCTCCGGGTTGAACGCCGCGTGACCGCCCGCGAGCACGATCGGATCCTCCTCACCGCGATCGGCCGCTGCCAGCGGGATGCGGGCCAGGTCCAGCGCGGTCAGCAGATTGGTGTACCCGAGTTCGGTGGCGAAGCTGACCCCGAGCAGGTCGAAGGCCCGCACCGGCCGGTGGCTGTCGACGGTGAACTGCGGCACCGAATGCTCCCGCATCAGCACCTCGAGATCCTGCCAGACGCTATAGGTCCGCTCGGCCAGCACGCCGTCCTGCTCGTTGAGAACCTCGTAGAGGATCTGCAGGCCCTGGTTAGGCAGCCCGACCTCGTAAGCGTCCGGGTACATCAGCGCCCAGCGGACGTCGCAGCTGTCCCAGTCCTTGACGACAGAGTTCAGCTCGCCGCCTGCGTACTGGATGGGCTTGCGCACCAGCGGGAGCAGCGGCTCGAGCAGGGGGTACACCGACTGCACAGGCACCGTTACAGGGTACCGACGCCGGGCGGTGACCGCGGCGGCCGGTCCGCCGGGCACGCCGTCAGCAGCCTCCTAAATTGCACATGCGCGCCGGGACGGTCAGCTATCGCCTGGCAGGCTGGCTGACTCTCGGGTCCGTGCCGCTGGCCCTCGCCGGCGCTTATCTGCTGCGCCGGCTCGCTCATGATCGTCCTGCTGCTGTTCCTCTACCCGATGATCAGCGCTGCGCGGCTGGTCGGCACCGACCTCACCCAGGCCGTACCGCTGACGCTGGCGGCAGTGGCGGGCGCGCTCGTGTTCGGGCACGTCGAATTCGGTGTCACGATCTCCCTGGTGCTCGGCAGCGGGCCGGCGGTGATCATCGGCTCGCTGCTATCAGCGGGTGCGCCAGAGAAGTTCATCCGCCCGGTGATCACGCTCGTGATCTCCGGATCTGGCCTGAAATATGTCGGCGTCGGCACCACCGCGCTCGGCTGGATGCTCGGCATCATCCTGCTTGCGGGTAGTGCTGGCTGGCTCGCGGTCACGGCGCGCCGTCGGCGCGCGGCCCGAGCAGCGCCCTGGGCCGGCCGGGACGGTCGGGCCAGGCCAGAGCCTCCCGGCTAGCCCGAACGCAAGTTCGGGCTAGCGCCGCAGCCGCCACCAGCGGCGGCGCCGGGCGGCGCCGGGCAGTTGGGCGAACAGCCGCCCGCTCTGGCTCAGCACCGGGTAGGTGCGCAGCCGGTAACCGGCGGCCGTCCGGCAGTCGCCGGTCCGCAGGTCGAAGCAGTACCAGTGCCACGGGCAGGTGACCGCACCGTCGCCGACGACGCCGTCGGCGAGCGGCCCGCCATGGTGCGGGCACCGGGCATCGGTTACCCGCAGTTCGCCGTCCGAGCTGAACACCGCGTAACGGCGGCCATTATGCTCAATCGTCCACGCGCGGCTGCGCTGGGCGGCCGATCGCCGACGGGACCTCACCGCCAGCGCCCGGCGGGCACGAGACGGTGTCAGCGGCACGAGCGTCACGCCCGACTGGCCGGCTAGCCGCGCGTCTGCTGCCGGACCGGGAGCCGACGTGGCCTGCTGAGCAGCAGCCGATCTCGACACCTTGATGCCTCAGTGCGACCAGGCTCAGGAGAACACGGCACGGTGCCTGTGCACGGCTTGCAGTGCACCGATTGCGATCATGTCGGCGAACAGGGCTGAGCCGCCATAGGAGACGAACGGCAATGGCAGGCCGGTCACCGGCATGATGCCGATCGTCATGCCGATGTTGATGAATGCCTGGACGGCGAACCAGATGGCGATCCCGCCGGCTACCAGCATGCCGAACTGATCGTCAGCCCGTGCCGCGATCCTGATCGCGCACAGCAGCACGATGCCGAGCAACCCGATGATCACCAGGCAGCCGGCGAAGCCCAGTTCCTCGCCGGCTACCGCGAAGATGAAGTCGGTGTGCTGCTCTGGCACGAACCCGCCGGAAATGAGCTGACCGTGGAACAGGCCCTGGCCGGTCAGCCCGCCCGAGCCAATCGCGATCTTGGACTGAAAGGCGCTGTACCCGGTCCCCAGCGGATCCGCCGACGGATGCAGGAACGAGGACAGCCTGCTCACCTGGTAGGCCTTGAGCAGGTGCAGCTTGATGACGCCGAAAACGCCAGCCACGCCGACCGCGAGGAGAGCGGCCAGCCACCGCAGCCGGATGCCCGACAGCGTGATCATCCCGAGAATCAGTGCCAGCAGCAGCATCACGACGCCGAGGTCAGGCTCTGCCAGAACGAGCACGAGTGGCACCGCCGACACGCCGAGCATGATCGCCACTGCGCGCAGCCGGGGCCGTGCTGCCCGCCGTGGAACGTCGCCAAGGAACATCGCGCCGACAAAGATGACGGACAGCTTGGCGTACTCAGACGGCTCGATCTGGAATCCGCCAGGCAGGCTGATCCACGACTTCGCGCCGTTCACCGGCGCGGTGAGACTGCCGAGCGGCAGCAGCACGACAAGCAGGCCGAGACAGGACGCTGCCAGCACGAACGGCGCGTACTGCCGGAGCTGCCGGTAGTCGAGCATGCTGACGGCGGCCATGAGCACCAGCCCGAGAGAGATATTCAGGATGCTCTTGGCCAGGTACGGGTCCGAAGTGCTCGGCCCGTTCGTTACGGTCGCCGACCAGACCAGCAGCGCGCCGAGACCGCACAGCGCCAGCACCGCCGCGAGCAGGATCCAGTCCAGCTGCCGCAGCGCCGAGCCAGACCCGAAGACCTGCCCGAATAGCCGCCGCAGCCTGCTCCGGCCGCCGCGGCCGAAGTCCGGGCCAGGCGGCAGGACGACCCTTCGGGCGGTACCGCCGTCGAGCCGGACTGGCGGCAGGCCGCGGTAGGCAGCCGAGCCTGACGCCGGCGGCGACAGCCGCCGCTTGGTCAGGTCCGGGGAGCTGCGCCAGTAGCTCATCCGGCGAGCCTCCCCGACTTGCCGCCGACAGCTACATCGGCCGGCAGCGGCACCCACGGCTGCGCCCCCGCCGCCGGGATGCTGGCCGGCCCTTGCCCGAGCAGCACCGGGGCGGCGGCGGTCTGCACGACGTTCCCCGCGGCGGTGATGTGCGGCAGCGCGGGCAGCTGGCCACCCGGCAGCGCAGCCTTGTGGCCCTGCAGGCCGTAGATCGCGTCCCAGATCTGCCGGACGCCAGGACCGGACACGTCGGCGCCATAGCCAGCATCGGGAATCATCATGACCGCCACGTACTGCGGATGATTGCACGGCGCGAACGAGGCGAACACCGACGTGTCATTGCTGTTGACCACCTGAGCGGTTCCGGTCTTCGCTGCCACGCACAGCTTGTTCAGCGGGAAGCCGGCAAAGGTGCCAGCCGCCGTACCAGAGGTCACCACTCCCTGCAGCGCGGAGCGCATGTAGGCGAGCGTGCGCTGGCTGGCGGGCACGTGACCGACGACCGGCGGGTTGATCCGCTGAACCACCTTGCCGCTCGGGCTGACCAGTTCCTCACCGATCCGCGGGCTGTACAGCGTGCCGCCGTTGGCCAGCGCGACGTAGGCGTCTGCTAGCTGCAGCGGCGTGACCGCGATGTAGCCCTGCCCGATCGAGGCGATAATCGCCTGGCCTGGCTCCCAGATGTTGCCGAACTTGCAGTCGTTGTACTCGATCTGCTGGATGTAGTTGCCGTTCACCCGGCCGTACTTGCACCAGTCCTGGCCGGTGTTGGCGTTGTCCTTCCAGAAGTAGTAGAGCCACTCCCTGGTCGGGATCGTGCCGATGTTCTCGCCGGGCAGATCGACGCCGGTCGGCTTGCCGAATCCCCAGTCCATCTCGATCTTCTGCTCGAACTGCACCGGTGCATGGGGGGTAGTCACGGTGTCAGCCTTGCGATCGTCAGCCTGCCACATCTGGTACCCGAGCTCGTAGAAGACGGTATCGCAGGACACCACAAGCGCCTCATGCAGGGAGATCGGCCCCAGGCTGCCGGAGTCGGTGTGGAAGGCGTGGCCGTCAACGGTGAACGCGGCGGGGCAGTTGTAGCTGCTGTAGAGCGAGTCGCCGAACCTGATCGCCGCCGAGAGCGTGGTGATCTTCCAGGTGGATCCGGGCGCGTACTGGCCCTGCGTCACCCGCTCCAGGATCGGCCCGGCGTTGCTGCTGGTTCCGATCAGCCGCTGGTACTGCCGCTCCGAGAGCCCCGTGCTCCAGATCGCCGGGTTGTAGGTCGGGTAGCTGGCCATCGCGACGATCCGGCCGGTAGTGGTCATCACGACCGCGGCTCCGGAGTTGGCGCCGGGGTTAGACAGCTGGGCCTGGTGCACCGAGTTCGCCAGGATGTTCTCGGTGTCCTGCTGAAGCTGACCGTTGATGCTGGTGATCAGGTTGTCGCCGGCGACCGGCTTGATGTCCTTGATCGTCGAGGTGACCTGGCCGCCGGCGTTGACGGCCACTTCGTCGATGCCGGTAGTGCCGCGCAACTGCGGTTCGTACTCCGCCTCCAGCCCGGACTGGCCGACCAGGTCCTCGCCGGTGAAGCCGGTCACCGGCTGATGCAGGGCGGCAAGCTCCTGCGCGGTGATCGGCTGCAGGTAGCCGAGCATCTGGGCGGCGTCTGTGGCGAGCGGCTGGTTGTACTGGGTGACCGGCTCGATATCGGCAGACACGCCGGGAAACGCGCCCTTGTCCTCCATCAGCTGCAGCGCCACCGGCTGCGGCACGTTCTGCGCGACCGGGATCGGCTGGTAGGGCGAGCCCTGCCAGCACGGCTGCGGCACGCCGACTGTGCAGATCCGCACCCGCTCCTGCAGGGTCTTGTCGCTGATCTTCAGCAACCCGGCAAGCCGGGCCAGTTCCGCCGTGCCGCCGTCGGCCTGCTGCCCGAGAGTCGCCATGTTCACCGCGACGACCAGCTCAGACTGACGGCCGACCATGACCTGACCGGTGTCATCGAGGATCTCGCCGCGGACGGACGGCGTGACGATCTCCCGCACCTGGTCCTGGCTGGCGAGCGCCGCGTAACTAGCCTGGCTGCGGATCTGCAGGTCATACAGGCGGAAGCTGAGCACGCCGAGTAGCGCCGCGACGATCAGCGCAATGCTCGCTAGCCGGCGCTTGGATGCCGGAATCAC
>JAJYUU010000166.1 GCA_021792405.1 Actinomycetes bacterium | reverse complement strand
GCGAAGTTGTCCTTGCCGCCAAGCCAGTAGTCATAGACGCGGGCCGAGTGTGCCACCGAGGTGTCGAATGCCGGTGACTCATCGACCGAGCCTGTCCCAGACGGCAAGGTGCCGCTCATGCTTCCGCCTCTCCCCGCCGCTGGTTGCCATTCCGGTTTCCGGAAGAGTCTATCTTGAGCGGTTAAACGACCATTTCGCTGGCAGTCAGCGTGGCGCCTTTACCCGCTTGACTGTTTAGCCGGGCATCCGCGCGGGCCGGAGGTGGCCGGCGCAGCGGTGCGCGTTTCCTGCGATGATCGGAAGTTCGCAGCGGAGCTCGCGAAGGAACTGACCTCATGCGCTTGGATCCGGCCGAAGCGCAGGCCCGGTTCGCCGGGTCTGCGGTGCTGCGGCTGGCGACCGCGGACGCGGACGGGCGGCCGCACGTGGTTCCGTGCACGTTCGCCGTGGACGATTCCGGACGGGTCGTCATCGGCATCGACAGCAAGCCCAAGTCGTCGCCCAACCTCCGCCGGCTGCGGAACATCGCCGAGAACCCGCGGGTGAGCCTGCTCGCGGATCACTACTCCGGCGATTGGGCGCAGCTGTGGTGGGCCCGCGCCGACGGCACCGCGACGGTCGAACGGGCAGGCGCGGAGCACGCCCGGCACTGGGCGCTGCTGCGGAGCAAGTACCCGCAATACGACGGGCAGGTCCTGGACGGCCCGGTGATCGTGGTGGCAGTCCAGTCCTGGTCTGGATGGAGCTGGGGTGCCAGGTCGGGGTGGCGGATGTTGCCGGGATATACTTAAGTATAGTCCGCTGAGGTACACTTCAGTTAACTACGCTACAGCAGGGTGGCCTCATCGACGCGTTTCCCAAGCCAGACCGGATCTTCGGCCGAGACCGGGAGTGGCGCAGCCTGACTGACTTTGTGGCCGATGACCGACCGGAAGTAACTCTGGGAGTCGTCAGTGGCCGCCGGCGGCAGGGCAAGACGTACCTGCTGCGTGCGCTGGCCCAGGCGGCTGGCGGCTTCTTCTTCGAGGCGGTCCAGGGGACTGAGGCGGAGTCGCTGCGGATGCTCGGTGCCGACCTCGCGGCGCACCTTGGCGCCCCGGCGCCGTTGTCGTTCGGTGACTGGGATGAGGCACTGGCAGCGCTCTTGGACCTTGGCAGCGGGCAGCCGCATACGGTGATCATCGACGAGTTTCCCTATCTTGCCGACGCGTCTCCGTCGCTGCCGTCGCTGCTGCGCAGGGCGCTAGACCGCCGGGGACCATCGCAAGGCGCCGGTAGCCGGGTGCGGCTGCTGCTGTGCGGCTCGGCGATGTCTGTCATGGGGCGGCTGCTGGCTGGTAACGCGCCATTGCGCGGGCGGGCGGGCCTGGAACTCGTGCTCAGTCCTTTCGGATTCGCCGAGTCCGCCAGGTTCTGGGGGCTGCATGACCCGCACCTCGCTGTCCTGGTGCACGCTGTGGTTGGAGGAACTCCTGCCTACCGGCGGCAGTTCGTTCGCGACGATGCCCCAGCGAGCCTCGATGACTTCGATGACTGGGTGGCGCGGGCGGTGCTGAACCCAGACCGTCCCTTGATGCGGGAAGCCAGGTACCTGCTCGCGGAAGAGTCCGATATCCGCGATCCGGCGCTGTACCACTCGGTCCTGGCGGCCGTGGCAAACGGGAACGCGCGATGGGGTGCCATCGCCGCCTACATCGGACGCAAGTCATCGGACATCGCGCATCCCCTCAACGTGCTTGAGGACTGCGGGCTGATCATCAAGGATGAGGACGCGTTCCGGTCTGGACGGGCCAGGTATCGGATCACCGAACCGCTCATTACCTTCTACGAGGCGATCATGCGGCCGAGGTGGGCTGACCTGGAAGCAGGTCTGGGCGGTCAGGTCTGGGCTGACTCCCGACAGCAGTTCAGTTCGGCTGTTGCCGGGCCGCACTTCGAATCGGTGTGCCGGGATTTTGCGAGGGCGCGCGGCCGGGAGATGTTCGGCCGGGCGGCCGGAATTGTCGCAGCGGGTACGGTCTCCGATCCGGCCCGGCGCAGCCAGATCGAGGTCGACGTCGCGGTACTCGGGCCGGCTGTTCCGGGCGAACCGCGGAGGGTTATCTCGCTCGGCGAGGCAAAGTGGGGCGACACGATGGGCCTGCGTCACCTCGGGCGGCTTCGGCGGGCGCGCGACCTGCTTGCGGCAGGCGGCTTCGACACGAGCGAAACTGTGCTGGCCTGCTATGCGGGAGCCGGCTTCGATGCCGAGTTGCGCGCTGCCGCCGGACCGGAAGTCCTGCTGGCCGATCTGGCCGCCATCTACGCCTGACGGCGGAGGCAGGGCCCTGGCCAGGTGACGCACCATCGCGCCAGCGTGAATGATTCGTCAGGCCAGGTGCCCGTAGAGATCCGCAAGCCCGACGAGATCTACGTCGCCCCGCTGGCGCCGCCGCCTCAGGTCGTCGCTGAAGCCGGCTCCCGAGAAGCACACGAGACGGGTTCTGGACATGTCGAACTTTTCGCTGCCGGCCAGCAGGTCGCGGATGCGGCTCAGCCGGTTCAAGTGCCCAAGCCCCATCTGCTCGTTCCACTTCGCTTCGCCGATGGCAAGGAGCGGGGGCCGCGTGTCATCGGCATGGCCGATGACGGCGACGTCGACCTGATGCAGTGTCTTGTTCTGCGGATCGTTGACCGTTCCGGCGGCAACCTGGGCGGGCAAGTCGCCGAACCTGTCGCCCGCGAAGTACAGCGTCCACTCCCGGCAGAGGCGTTCGAAGTGCGGGCCGAGGATGCTGCTCGCGAACCTGCGCTGACTGCGCTCCCAAATCTGCCCGGCGCTTGTGCCGCGGATGAGCTGTGGCCAGAACGGCCGCATGATCGCGTGATAGAACGCGAGCAGTGGCTCGTTGATGCGGAAGTCTGTACGGTTGGCGCGGAACGCGTCGCTGTCGCGCACGATCAGGCCGGCGTCTTCGAGCACGGTCAGCGGATGCGCGAGTTCATTGCTCTTCCTGCCCACGTGACCGGCGATGCCGCCGCGGCCGGTGTTGCCCGCCGCGATCGCCGCGAGTACCGAGTGATACAACGCGGTGTCCCGCAACTCGGGCTCCTCTGCTAGCAGATAACGGGCCTCGAGGAACATCGGGCAACCGGGCGAAAGGATCGTCCTGGCTACCCAGGCGTCGAAGTCGGCCGGGCCGCTCGGCGCGTCGAACCTGATCATCTCCGTGCGATAGGCGGGTGTCCCGCCGACCACCGCGTGCACGAGGAAGGCAAGCCGTGGATCGTGCAGCCCCCAGAACTGGGCCGCCAACCTGTAGTCGAGGGTCTGGACGGTCAGGTCCAGTGAGGCGCGTCCGCGCAGCGGGGCGTTGCCGGACAGCAGCTTGCCCATGAATGACAGCGCCGACCCGCACAGCAGCAGCCGGGTACGGGACTGCGACCGCTCGGCTCGGCGCGGCGCGTAGCTAGCCTGGATGATCGACGGGAGCGCAGGGCTCACCCGCGCGAGGTAGGGAAACTCATCGATCACCACGGGAACGGCGCGCTCGCGACCCAGCCGCAGCAGGATGTCGATCACGGTCTGCCAGTCAGCTGGCGATACCGGGGCGACCGGGCTGAGATAGCTCGTCAGCGCAGCGCCGATCAACGACAGCGACTCTGCTTCAGTCGCTTCTTGCGCCGAAAAGTAAAAGCCCCCTGCCTGCTGGCATGCTGCCTCGAGCAGGAAGCTCTTCCCCTGCCTGCGCCGCCCGGAGACTACTCCCAGAGTCGCGCCGGGCCGGTCATCCTCGATGAAGCTCGCTACCTGGGACCACTCTGCGGCCCGGTCGAACATGTCGGCTGGCTTGAGCATCGCGCGAGTCCTCAGCTGTGAGAAGTACAGTTATGAAAACTGTACTTCTCACAGCATCGCGACTGCGGCCGGCCGGCCATATGCGTGTCAGGCGTGGATGACGTGCATGAACGCCATTACTCCGAAGCCCAGTGCCAAAATGATCACCGCTGCGAAAGCTGCGATCACCAGGCGGAGTATCGGGCGCCAGAAGACAGCGATGATGATCACGGTGAGGACTAATCCTGCTGCGGCGTTCCCGACATCGGGAGGTGTTCCCTGCGCAAGTAGCATGTCCGCGTTCCCGTCTCGATCGTGACTCTCGGGTCGGCCAGTGCGGAACTCTGCTGCTGACCTGCTCACTTGCCGTTGCATTCTGTGATCAGGTAGCTAAGATCGAGAGATCGGCACTAGCCCGGAATTTGAGGTCCGTGGGTTTTGCTGCAGCACGGTCGATGGGCGACATCGGCCGTGCTCTGTGTTAGGCGATGCAACGTGGCCAGGGTCGGCCCGTGCTGCGTGCGCGGCTACCGGCTGGTCGCTTCGATAACGCGCCTCCTCCCAGCCGCATAGGCCTGGCGGCCCGCGGCGATCGATGCAGGCGGCCCCGCGCCGCCTGTGACCGCCTCCCCCGGCGGGTCTGGTGAAGACACTCTCGTTCTAGTCCAATGTTGACTCTGTCAATTGACAATGACAAGAGCTATTTTGTCGGCGTGGCGTCGCATAAGGCCATGGCGCCAATGCGAGACTGACGGCGGATCCGAGGAGAGGGACGACTGGAGTGCCAGGCACGAGTAGCCCGACCGCTCGCCGCCGGGAACTCGGCACGATGTTGCGAGCCCGGCGGACCGAACTCGGCATGACCGTGGAAGACGCCGCGAAGCACTTGCTTGTCTCGCCGAGCAAGATCTCGCGCGTCGAGACCGGTCAGCGCAACATAACCGCGCGCGACATCCGTGACCTGGCGGCCTTGTACCAGCTCACCGACGACGAGCGGCAACTACTCGCCGAACTTGCAGCCGGCGGAAAGGTTCGTGCCTGGTGGCAGCCGTTCAACCTGCCGTATTCCTACGCGACCTACGTCGGGCTGGAAGCCGACGCGACGTCCATCCGGGACTTCGCCATGAGCGTGGTGCCGGGACTGCTGCAAACGAAGCAGTACGCCCAGGCCGTAGTCCGGGCCGGATACCCGGGTATATCCGACGAGAGCCTCCAGCAGCTCGTGCAAGCCCGACTCGAGCGGCAGCGTCACGTGCTGCGCGAGGCGGGCACCAGATTCTGCGCGATGCTCGACGAGAGCGCGCTGCGCAGAGTCGTGGGCGGACGGGCGGTCATGCAAGGTCAGCTGAAGAGCCTGCTGGCAGCATCCGAGTTGCCGAACGTCAGTATCCGGGTCGTACCGTTTGCGGCAGGCCCGCTGCCTTCGCCGGCGAATAAGTTCATCATTCTGAGCTTCGATGGCCCGCCCGACGTCATATTCCTTGAAAGCCTGACCGGGCAGCTCGTCTTGGAGCGCGAGAGCGACCTCGTGGCCTATCACGACGCGTACGCGGCTCTTGAAGGGTTGGCGCTGCCTGCCAACGACAGCTATGAGACACTTCTTGCTTTCCAGCACGAGTACCGGCAGTGACAGCAATCAATTTGCGGGTGCCCTGATGCTGGTGCCTATCTCAGGTCGGCAAGTTGCAGGGTGCGCTTCGATGAGAGACGGATATTCGGTTATGTCACCTTCTGCCGGGGTGCCAGCTGTTTGGCGTAAGTCCAGCACATGCGCCACCAGTGAGTGCGTCGAGATCGCTCGCGAGCGGGACATGATCTTGCTGCGCGACTCCAAGTCGCCGGAGACGCCAGCGTTCCGCTACACGAGGGAGGAGTTCCGGGCCTTCCTTGACGGCGCTAAAGCCGGTGAGTTCGACGACCTGGTCTGACGTGCGCAAGCTGGCCACACCGCGAAGGTCGCCGACTGCCGCGGCGGGGCTTCCGCCTGATCTCAGCTGGATTCTGGTTGCCGCTGCGTGTTCGCAGACCCTGGGTCTGTTACTGCGGCGGTGCTGACCCTGCACGCCCTCGTGACCAGTAGTACTCCGCGAGTCAGAACGGGGGCGGGTCGTCGTGCGCGCCGGGGATGGTGGCGAACGGGTCTGACGGGGGGGCGGGGCCGTCGTCGACGCCTGCCCAGATGCCTTTCTCACTGGGCCTCGTGGCCCAGGCCGGGAACGGGAAGTCGACCGCTAGCGGCACCGGGATGTCGGGCTGGGAGATGAACATGGTGCCGGGTTTGGCGAGCATGGCTCGGACGCGCTGTTGCGGGGGAAGGAAGCCGTATTCGGGGCGTTCGGCTTCGGCGGCGTCGAGCCGTCCGGCGATCTTGATGGCGCAGTTGGCGAGGATGCGGCGTTCCACTTCGGATGCGGTTTGCTGGGCACCGATGAGGATGACGCCGAGTGACCGGCCGCGTTCGGCGACGTCGAGAAGGATCTGCTTGATCGGGCTGTCGCCGTCGCGCGGGGCGTATTTGTTGAGTTCGTCGAGGACGACGAACATCAGTGGCCGGGCGGTGCCCTGGCGTTCCTTGCGGGCGAACTCGCCGCGCAGGGTGACGCCGACGACGAACCGCTGTGCCCGGTCGGGCAGGTTGTGCAGGTCGACGACGGTGACCTGGGCGCGGGAGGTGGAGATGGAGCGCTCGCCGCGGTGGGCGAGGTCGCCGCGGATGATGGCGTTCAGCGGCTTGACTGCCGAGCGGAGGCGGCGCAGCAGGGCGTTAATGCTCCCGGTGACGGCGCTGCCCGCGACCCAGCCGGCCCTGAGCTGGTCGTCGCCGAGTTCGGCCTCCAGCAGCTCGACCAGGTCGCCGAAGGTCCGGATGATCGTGTCGTTGGCGGGGTCGACGCCGGCGACGCGGACGGCGCCGTCGCTGCCGGCCGGCCTGGCGTCGCGTCTGAGCCGGGCGGCGACCTGGCTGATCAGCATGGTGTACTGGGCGCGCTCGTCTTCGGCGTCGGCGAACACGAACGGCAGCAGTTCGTCGGCGCAGAACTCGGCCAGCGTCCAGTAGAACGGGCTGACCGCCTTGTCGCGGGCGGCGACGTCGGGCGTCCCGGACGCATCGCCGCGCCGCGGCGGGGCGAAGACCCTTACATTCTGGAACGGGCTAGCGGGCAGTCCGAGTTCGTCGTACCGCTTGCGCTGCTGCGAACTCAGGAGCCGGTTGGCATAGTCGAGGAACAGCAGGTCCTCGCCCTTGACGGAGAAGACGAGCATCTTGGTGTTGTGCGCCTCGGCGGCCAGTACCCCGCAGTGGATGATCGAGTGCAACAGGAAGAGCGCGAAGCTGGTCTTGGTCGCGATACCGGACACGCCGGAAATCGAGACGTGGCCACCGCGCGTTCCGTCGACGAACTCGAAGTTGATATAGACCGGGTTGCCGTCGCGGCCGAAGCCAACCGGGACTTTCGCTTCGCCCATCTCATCGAAGTACAGCGCCTGGTCGCGGTCCTTGCCCTTCGCGCGCATCACCGGCGAGCCGGGGACCGGCGGGACGTACACCTCGGGCTCGACGCGGGTGACCGAGACCTGGGCGATCTCGGCGACCTCGGCCGGCAACGCACCCTGCTGAATCAGGAACACGTCGGAGGCGAACCGGGCGCCCTCGTGCACGGCCTCGACGTTGGTGACCACGCCGGAGACCCGGATCGGGTCCCGGCCCGGCAACTGGCGGCTGGTCGTGACCACGTCGTCGAGTTGCAGGTACTGGTCGGCCCGCACGGCAACCGAGAACTGCAACGGCGTCGCCGCCACCGTGCCCACCACCAGCCCGACAGGTTCGTCGACGTTCACGAGCTCCACCTAGCGTCCTCGACGTCTGGCCCTGTTGATGCATTGTGCCGTGTCAGCAGAGCGCTCGCGCGGGTTCGCGGGCAGGCCGATCGTTGTGGCGTGCATCATCAGCAGCGAGAAGGGCGGCGCCATGTCGACCCCGTCCGGGTTGTTGAGATAGCCAGGTGCGCTGCCGGCGATACCGCGATGGCCGTACTGCCAGACGATCTTGTCCGTCTTCGGGTCGATGACGATGACCCGGTCGTTGTAGTCGTCGTTGGCGAGCACATCGCCGTTCGGTAGCGGCAGGGCGAGCGACGGGTGATTCAGCGCGTTCGCGCCGGTGGGCCGGTAGCGCCAGAGCACCTGTCCGGCCCGGTTGAACATCACGATCTGACCTGGTGATGAGTAGTCGGCGACGATGTAGCGGCCTGGGCTGACTTCGTTCGCGTCCGATGGGTAGGCGACACCCGGCGGGTGCGTTGACCAGTAGACGTGGCCATGCAAGTTGATGTTGTCGACCCAGTCGCCGTTGATCTCAGTGACCAGGAAATGGCCGTCCGTCAGCGGGAACACTCCGTTCGGGCTGCCGAATGTGGTCGGCGGGTTGTGGCCGCAGACATCCGTCGTGCCAAGCTGCCGCACCACGTGCCAGCGGCCAGGGGCGAGGATCAGGATCCGGCAGTTGATGATGTCGGCCAGCAGCAGGTCGCCTCCCGGCAGCAGCATCGCATCGTCCGGATGGCTGAGGTAGCCCCTGACCGAGCCGGGCACGTACAGCTTTCCGTAGCGCTGGGTGACCCGGTTCTGGGCGATGTTGACCAGGGCGACAGCGTCATCCATCTCCTCGGTCGCGACGATGGTCGTGCCATTCGAGGAGATGAACGAGTCGTCTGGCGACCCGAATGCTCGTGCCTGGCGGGTGGTGCCCGGACTGGGGAACTGCCAGCGGATCCGGCCGTAGGGATCGACGAGCAGCAGCCTGTGGTTGTTCTCATCCGCGATCAGCACGTCACCGGGCAGCGCGCTCGGGTTCGAGCCGGGCGCGAGGTAGCCCGGCCCCTTCGCAGGGCCGAGGTGGAAGGCATTGTCGGCCGCGCTCGCGGCGGTAGCCGATGACGCCTTACCGGACGGGGTAGCGGACGAGTGCGGGCGTGTCGACCCGGGGCTAGCGGACGGCGCGCAGGCGGCCAGCCCTCCGAGGAGCGCCAGGGCAAGCAGGCCGGCGGCCGGGCGATATAGCGTGAAGGCACGTCTCGGTGGAGGGATAGGGCCTTGGAACTGACCTCGGGTAAGACAGCCGTCGTTACCGGAGCCGCCAGCGGCATTGGCTTCGCGCTGGCCGAGCGCTTTGCCCGCGCCGGGCTGAATGTGGTCCTGGCCGATATCGAGCAGGAAGCTCTGGTTGCTGCCGAGGGAAAGATCGCGGCCCTCGGCGTGCAGACTCTCGCGGTGCGCACCGACGTGAGCGACGAAGCCGCCGTGCAGGCCCTGGCGGCCGCTTCTACCGAGCGGTTCGGTGCGGTGCACCTGGTCTGCAACAACGCCGGGGTGGAGAGCAGTTCCGATGCCTGGCTGGGCCCGATCTCCGCCTGGAAGTGGGTGCTCGGCGTCAATATGTGGGGCGTAATCCACGGGATACGAACCTTTCTGCCGGTTATGCTTGCCCACGGCGAAGGACATTTCGTGAACACGGCCAGCATCGCCGGGCTGTATCCCGGGTCCTCTCCTTCGTATGATGCGTCCAAGCACGCCGTTGTCGCCATTTCCGAAAGCCTTTACCGCAGCATGAAACTGGCTGGCCTGCCTATCGGCGTCAGCGTGCTGTGCCCCGGCTGGGTGAACACGAACATCATGGATGCGGGCCGGAACTGGCCGGCCGACCTGGGGGAGCAGCCGCCGCAGGCGCTCGGCGCCGAAGTGGCAGTGACGCATGTGCGGAAGGCGATCGCGGAGGCAATACAGCCGTCGGAGGTCGCCGCGTTCGTGGCGGACGCGGTCGCCGCTGGCAAGTTCTGGGTGTTCACCGGGCAGGAATGGGTCGACCTCGTCGCCCGGCGGTGGAATGGCATCGCCGCCGGGCAGGACCCGCAGCTCGGCGTCCAAGTTCCCGGCATGCCGCCGACCGACCAACTCGCCGATGAAATCAGGAGCCTGCTCGCCCAGGTGCTCGGCGGCGAGTCAGCTACTGGTTCCGCCACCCCAGCTTCGGAGGGCTGACGGCCGCAAAGGCGCTAGCTCCAGAGCGAGTACAAGCGGCACCGCGAGGATGCTTTTCACTGGCAGCGGCATCGGGGTGCTTGTGCGAAGAAGCCCGGAGGCGGGCGTTTCCGCGGAAACGTGCGAGGCGTTCGCCGCACGCGCGAGATATGAGCTTTGGTATACTTAGAGTATGACGGTCATGACTACGATCAAGGTTTCAGCTGAGACTCGCGACAGGCTCAAGAAGCTCGCGGACGCCGAGCAGTCGACCATGGAAGCCGCGCTCGCCAAGGTCCTAGATGAAGCCGAGGAAGCCAGATTCTGGCAGGGCGTGAAAGACGACTACGCCCGGCTGCAGGGTGATCCCGAGCAGTGGGCGAGTTACGTTAACGAACTGGCTGAGTGGGACCGAGCCGTCAGCGACGGCCTGGATGACCTCGAATGAGCGCGCCGTTGCGGTCAGGAGACGTCTGGCTAGTCGACCTCGACCCCGTGATTGGTTCAGAACAGGCCGGGCAGCGGCCTGCGGTGATCGTGTCCGGCCCGCTGCATCTCGCGCTGCCGCACGCGGTGGTCTTCGTGACACCGGTTACGAGCCGGGATCGCGGACTCCGTCACCAGGCCTCGATAATGTCGCAGTCCTCGGGGCTGGCCAAGCTGCCGTCGTTCGCGCGGCCGGAGGATACCCGCGCTGTGGCCTACCAGAGGCTTCGTCGACAGCTTGGCGCGATATCGCCCTCAGACCCGAATCAGCGAGTAGTGCGGCGACACGCCGACTGAGGTTTCTTAGATCAGGGGTGCTGGCTGGGATGATTTAGCGTTGCAGCGCTGGAACTTCCCAGAAGGAGAGTCACCCAGATGGTTA